>NZ_JANXUQ010000041.1 GCF_025356155.1 Rhodoferax sp.
ATTCGATGCCCTTGTCAGTCTTTTTGGTGATGCCAAGCAACTTGATGCGGTAGCCCAGTTGCTCGGCGTACTTGATGTCGGCCGCGCCCAGCTTGGTGATGCCTTCCACGTAGGCCTTGTCAAACTGCACGGGGATGCCGAAGGCAATCGCTGACATAAGCGTGACCTTGTGCGCGGCGTCCACGCCTTCGATGTCGAAGGTCGGATCGGCCTCGGCATAGCCCAGGCGTTGCGCTTCTTTCAACACCACCGCAAAGTCCAAGCCCTTGTCACGCATCTCGGACAGGATGAAATTGGTCGTGCCATTTATGATGCCGGCGATCCACTGGATGCGGTTAGCGCTCAATCCTTCGCGCAGTGACTTAATGATCGGTATGCCGCCTGCGACAGCTGCCTCGAACATCACCATCACGCCTTTGCGGCTGGCGGCGGCGAAGATCTCAGTGCCGTGCACGGCTAGCAATGCCTTGTTGGCCGTCACCACATGCTTGCCCGCTTCAATGGCCTCCAGTACCAGCTGTTTTGCAATGCCGTAGCCGCCGATCAGTTCGACCACGATATCAATGTTGGGGTTAGCAATCACAGCCCTGGCGTCTGCCACCACCTGCACGTCCTGACCGACCATGGTTTTGGCTCTGGCGGTGTCCAGATCGGCGACCATCGAAATCTCAATGCCGCGGCCTGCACGGCGCATGATTTCACCTTGGTTGCGCTGCAATACGTTGAACACGCCGCTGCCGACGGTTCCTATGCCCAGAAGGCCTACCTGGATGGGTTTAAGGGTTGCTTGTTTCATGGTCGCGTGGATCTTTGATACGTGGTCTTCGATGTCATTAAAAGGTCCCTGCGGGACGCGGAAAGCCGGTGCTCAGGCCCGGTTGTTACGATAAGTTTCAAGAAACTTCGCAATGCGTGAAATGGCTTCGCGCAGGTCGTCTTCATGCGGCAAAAAGACGATGCGAAAATGGTCTGGCTGGCTCCAGTTAAAGCCCGTGCCCTGCACCAGCATGACGCGTGTCTCCCTCAACAGTTCCAGAAAAAACTGCCTGTCATCGGTGATGGGGTATATCACCGGGTCGAGCTTGGGAAACATGTAAAGCGCAGCCACCGGCTTGACGCAACTGACACCCGGAATCGCCGTGATCAGCTCATACGCCAGGTCGCGCTGGCGGCGCAGCCTGCCGCCCTCGCAGGTCAGGTCGTTGATACTCTGGTAGCCGCCCAGCGCCGTCTGGATGGCCCACTGGCCCGGCACATTCGAGCACAGCTTCATGTTCGAGAGCATGTTCAGGCCTTCGATGTAGTCGCCCGCCGCGCGTTTGTCACCCGACACCACCAGCCAACCAGCGCGGTAGCCACAGGAGCGGTAGCTTTTGCTCAGGGAGTTGAAGGTCAGGGTGAGTACATCGGTAGACAGGCTGGCGATGGCTGTGTGGCGGACGTCGTCATACAGCACCTTGTCATAAACCTCATCAGCCAGGATCACCAGACCATGCTCACGCGCGATCGCCACGATACCTTTAAGCAAGTCGTCTGAATACAGCACACCTGTCGGGTTGTTGGGGTTGATGACTACGATGGCTTTGGTACGCGGCGTGATCTTGGCGCGAATGTCTGCAAGGTTGGGCATCCAGCCATTGGCCTCATCGCACAGGTAGTGCACCGGTGTGCCGCCTGACAAACTGGTGGCCGCCGTCCACAGGGGGTAATCGGGCATGGGCAGCAGCAGCTCATCGCCGTTGTCAAGCAATGCGTTGGTCGCCATGGTGATCAGTTCACTGGCACCATTGCCCAGGTAAATGTCATCCAGCGTCACGCCCTTGATGCCCTGCTTCTGGGTTTCATGCATGACCGCCTTGCGCGCCGCAAATATGCCTTTGCTGTCGGAGTAGCCCGCAGAATTAGGCAGGTTACGAATCATGTCCTGCTGGATTTCTTCAGGCGCGTCAAAGCCAAACACGGCCAGGTTGCCGAGGTTCAACTTGATGATTTTCTGACCTTCGTCTTCCATCTGGCGCGCCGCGTCCATGATGGGACCACGGATGTCATAAAGCACATTGGCCAGCTTGGCAGATTTGGTAATCGGTTTCATGCAGTTTTTCAGGTAAGGGGCGA
>NZ_JANXUQ010000044.1 GCF_025356155.1 Rhodoferax sp.
GCTTGCTCGGCCGGCCGACGACCCACGACGCGCCGCGGTAAGACCAGGTTTGAAGCGGCTCGCTGCGGCCGCGGTCGACAAGTTCGACTTCGACGAGGCTGCCGAGCGCGAACGCGGGCGCAGTAAAGGCAGCCGTGGCAACGGCGGCAACGGTGGCAAAAGCGATGAAGGTGCGGCGGTTCTGCATGGCGTTTCTCCTGGACAGGAAGTGGGCGACATGCGTTGAACGGCGCAGCGTGAACGGCGGGGTGAACCGTTCGTGAAAAAAATCTACATCGTCTCGGAGAACAGCTCCCGGCCGATCAGCATGCGGCGAATCTCCGACGTACCCGCCCCGATTTCGTATAACTTGGCATCGCGCCACAGGCGGCCCAACGGGTATTCGTTGATGTAGCCGTTACCACCAAAGATCTGCACGCCCTCGCCTGCCATCCAGGTGGCTTTTTCGGCCGTCCACAGAATAACGGAGGCGCAATCCTTGCGCACTTGGCGCACGTGCTCCACGCCCAGCAGGTCCAGGTTCTTGGCCACGGTGTAGGCAAAGGCCCGTCCGGCCTGCAGCACGGTGTACATGTCGGCTACCTTGCCCTGTATCAGCTGGAATTCACCAATGCTCTGGCCAAACTGCTTGCGGTCGTGGATGTAGGGGATAACGTTGTCCATGACGGACTGCATGATGCCCAGCGGGCCGCCGGTCAGCACGGCACGCTCGTAGTCCAGACCGCTCATCAGCACCTTGGCGCCGCCGTTGACATTGCCCAGCACATTGGCGTGGGGCACTTCGACGTTGTTGAACACCAGTTCACCGGTGTGGCTGCCGCGCATGCCCAGCTTGTCCAGCTTCTGCGCGATGCTGAAACCGGGCATGCCCTTCTCGATTAGGAAGGCGGTAACGCCACGTGCGCCCAGTTCGGGTTCTGATTTTGCATAGACGACCAGCGTGTCCGCGTCAGGGCCATTGGTGATCCACATCTTGTTGCCGTTGAGCAGGTAGTAGCCGCCTTTGTCTTCGGCTTTCAGTTTCATGCTCAGCACGTCACTGCCAGCGCCCGGTTCGCTCATGGCCAATGCGCCCACGTGTTCGCCGCTGATCAGCTTGGGCAGGTATTTGGCACGCTGGGCGTTGGTACCGTTGCGCTTGATCTGGTTCACACACAGGTTGCTGTGTGCGCCGTAGCTCAGGCCGACCGAGGCGCTGGCGCGGGAGATTTCTTCCATCGCAATCATGTGGGCCAGGTAACCCATGTTGGCGCCGCCGTATTCCTCACCCACGGTGATGCCCAGCACGCCCAAGTCACCCATCTTGCGCCACAGGTCCATGGGGAACTGGTCGGTCTTGTCGATCTCGGCCGCGCGGGGCGCGATCTCGGCTTGGGCGAATTCGCGCACAGCGTCGCGCAGGGCATCAATGTCTTCGCCGAGTTGGAAGTTCAGGCCGGGTAGGTTGTTCATGCTGGGTGTCTCCTGTTATGTATTTTGAGGTTTGGGGGGGTTGGTATCGGGGCCGTTGGCGCTCACGCCTTGGCGCGCTTGACGGCTGGCTTGGCTGGCTTGACTGCCTTGGCCAGTAGCGCGCGAGCCTCTTTTTCGTGGGTCTTCAGTTCATCCAGGTTGGCTTGCAGGTCGGTCATCTGGGACTCCAGTTGCAGGCGGTGCAGAGCCAGCACATCCAGGAATTTTTGCAATTGCGCGCCGGTATCGCGCGGGCTGTCGTACATCTGGATGATGTCCTTGGCCTCGGTCAACGACAGGCCCAGACGCTTGGCGCGCAGCGTCAGTTTGAGCCGCGTGCGGTCGCGTCCGCTATACACACGGCTACGCCCGCCAGGCCCGGTGCGCTGGGGCTCCAGCAGGCCCAGATCTTCATAAAACCGAATGGCGCGGGTGGTCAGATCGAACTCGCGCGCCAGATCGCCAATGCTGTAAGTTGTACTCATGAATGGTCTGAACAAGGGAGACAGCGCCTTCAAAAGACGCCGCCTAGAATGCCCGTTTTGTTGACGTTTACGTAAACGTCAATTATGTAATAAAAAGGCGCGCCCAATGAACGAACTGGAAATGCAGCTCCACTACCCGCTAGGCGAGGCGCTGGCCCCCATGGGCGGCACGCTGGACGTCGCACCTGGCGTGAAGTGGATCCGCATGACCTTGCCGTTTGCGCTGAACCACATCAACCTGTGGCTGCTGCGCGATTGTGTGGACGGCGTGGAGGGCTGGAGCATTGTGGATTGCTGCATCCACCGCGACGAGGCCAAGGCGCAATGGGAATCGATCTTTGCCAACGAACTCGAAGGCCTGCCCATACTGCGCGTCATAGTTACCCACATGCACCCGGACCACATCGGTCTGGCGCACTGGCTGTGTGAGCGTTGGAATATACGTTTATGGATCAGCGCTACCGATTACCAGGTAGCGCGCCTGGGCTGCCTGGGCCCTACCGGTTTTGGCGGCGACCGTGCGGCGGAGTATTTTGCGGCCCACGGGTTGAACAGCCCCGATGCTATGGAGCAGATCAAAGGTCGCACGGGCTACTTTCCGTCTCTGGTGCCATCCGTGCCGCCGCAATACCGGCGGTTGATGGATGGCATGGTGTTGGATATTGGCGGGCGCAGCTGGCGCTGCATTAGCGGCTACGGCCATGCGCCCGAACACATTGCGTTGTACTGCGAAAGTCTGAATGTGTTGATCGGCGGCGACATGATGCTGCCCCGCATCTCCACCAATGTCAGCGTCTACGAACAAGAGCCCGAGGCCAATGCACTGGTACAGTTTCTGGATTCCATCGACAAGTTCCGCGCGCTGCCCGTAGACGCGCTGGTGCTGCCGTCCCACGGCAAGCCGTTCACCGGCATGCACATCCGCATCCAGCAGTTGCACGATCACCACCGCGACCGTCTGGCCGAGGTCATGGACGCTTGTGCGGAGCGCCCGTGCTGCGCCTTTGACATCCTGCCGGTGATGTTCAAACGCCCGCTGGACATGCACCAGACGACCTTCGCCATGGGCGAGGCGGTGGCGCATCTGCACGCGTTGTGGTTTGCCGGCAAACTCAGCCGCACTGTCGATGCGCATGGCGTATACCGCTTTGGACTGGCAGGAGCCCAACGATGATCAACCTTTACTACACCTCGCGTCGTGGTTTTGATCGGGCTGTCGAGCGACGCACCATTGAATGGAGCTTTACTCGACAGGAGGCTGACCGCAAGCTTGGGCAAGAACAGCCCAAAGGCACCGTTGACATTGGCTATCAACAGCGCTACCTTAGGCCAGGATGCGGAACGAAAATCGCAAGATGTCTTTAGGCGATATGCAGTCCTTGTCTGGCGAAAGCTGGATCCAATAGCTTCCTTCACCCAAAAACGACCACACCTCAGCCGAAAACGTCGCGCTGGCCCCTTTTCCAACTAAGTAGGCCGATGGAACCATCAGCGGATGGGGGCTTCCTTCCAATACCCAACCTGCTTGCAGTTCTGCGGGAACGTCTAGCTTCGGAGGCTCGGTTAACACCCCCAGATCCACACTGGATGCGAGCCGCATCGGGAAGCGGCGTTCCAGAAATCTTTGAGCGACGTGCCACCGACTCTTAGGGAAATGCTTCTGCAAATAGTAGCGATGCGACGCCTCGCTGAGATGCGCTTTTCCAGGTTGGCACTGCCACGAGTGAATGGCCTGCGCAGTTGGCAGAAAATACAAACCGTAGCCAGCCTTTTTCAAGCGTCGACAAAGATCCGTGTCTTCAAAGTACATGAAAATCTTATCGTCGAACAGCCCGCGCGCGGCGGCAATAGCGCTTCTTCGAAGAAGAACATGCCCCCCCGATAGCATGTTGAGCTTTTTAGCAGTAGCACTTCTTAAACACCGCAATGCCCATGCGCGAAAGCAGACGCTGGCTTTCACCCCCAGCCTTGGGAACCGCATGGCCAAATTCACGAAAAAATCGATCGCCGGAGATGGCATTTGACCAGGCGGCAAATACCACGTGCAAGCATGGTCCCAATAGCTCAATGGGGAAACGGCTCCTGCACTTGGCGTCAACACCAGAAATAACCGCAACTTTTCCATGCACCCTGGCACCACGGATGCATCAGGGTTTAGCAAGAATATCCACTCGTGCTTTGCTCCTTCCAAGGCGAGATTGCACGCACGCCCAAATCCAACATTCTGCGGTGATACATACAAATCAACACCCCGGGGTAGCCCAGCTTCCAGCGACACAACTTCTTGGGTATCTTCGCTGTTATCGACCACAATAACCTGACCGTCCGGCATGTCGGCAAGGACACTTTGCACGGCGCGCAAGGTGAGCTGATGCGACTTATAGTTAACGACGATGGTGGTGATCATGGTGACTTGATATTCTTCAATAGACCGCCCAATGTCCGGTCCGATAACAATGGGTTTGCTCCAAAATTGATGCCCCTGCGCTCACCACTTCGGAATCGCGTCGTCCTTGAGCTGCCCACGCAGTTGTGCATAGTCGGGCACCACGCTGCGCACGGTGTCCCAGAAGCGGGCGCTGTGGTCCATGACCCTTAAATGGCTCAATTCATGGGCCACCACATAGTCGATCACTGCGGGGCGGAAGTGGACTAGGCGCCAGTTCAGGCGGATGGCACCGTCGGTGCGCGCGCTGCCCCAGCGGGTGCCAGCAGAGCTGAGGCTGAGCTTGCGCCACTGCACTTGCAACAGCGGCGCAAAGTGGTCCAGCCGCTGCAAAAAATGCTCGCGCGCCTGGCGCATCAACCAGGCCTGTACGGCGTCGCGGATTTGCTCGGAAGTGGCTGTTTTTGGCAATCCAACGTGCAAAGCGCGCGGTGCAATCGCCCCATCATCGCCTGTTGTTTGACTGGCCACGCCGTCCAACTGCGCGCCCACGGCACCAAAGTTGTGACTGGGATCCAGCACCACCTGGATGCTGTCGCCAAACAGTGGCAGCACCACGCCATCGCGCCATTCGATGCGGGCCTCGTGCTGGCGCGCCTGGCGCTCGCGGGATTCACCCAGCTTGCGAGTGATCCACTGCGACTTTTCTCGCAGCGCCGCTTCCACTTCAACCACCGGCGTCCACTTGGGCGCACGCACGACCAGACCATCTGGACCCACGACAAAACCGATGGTGCGCCGCTTGGCGCGCTGGAACAAATAGCCCACGGTGGCATCGCCCAGACGCAGTTCGCGGTTTGCGCGGGGGTGGGTGAACGCAGCAGGCATGATGGCCTGGCTTAGAGGTTGCGCCAGCTTGTGACCCACACCAGGTGTTGGTTGAGCGACAAAGGCCCCGGGTACAACCGGTGTTGTGGGGGCTATGGTTTCAGGAGCGGCCCGCGCACTATCCACAAGGGCTAGCGTATCAAACAGGTCCAACGTGTACTGAAAAAAACCGCGCATGGTGCTCACAGTGTGCGTCCCGCCGGTCTTTAGCGGTAGGCCTCGGGGTCCAGGCGGCGCATCTCGGCCTCGATCCACTCCTCCACTTCCTGCATCAGCTCTTTGTGGTGGCGCCCGACGCTGGGAATGGGTTTGCCAATAGACACGTCCACGATGCCGGGCGTCTTGACGAAGGCCTTGCGCGGCCAGCATTTGGCCGACGTTACGGCAATCGGGATCACCGGCGCGCCGGTCTGCACGGCCAGGCGCGTGCCGCTGGTCTCGTACACGCCCTTCTGGCCGCGCGCTATGCGCGTGCCTTCAGGGAACATGATGATCCAAATCCCCTGGGCGAGTCGCTCCTTGCCCTGGGCCACAACCTTTTTAAAGGCCTGGGTGCGCAGGCTGCGGTCGATGTGGATCATGTCCAGCAGGCCAATGGCCCAACCGAAGAAGGGCACGTAGAGCAGCTCTTTCTTGAACACGTAGGCCAGCGGATGCGGCATCAGCGCTGGCATCAAAAAGGTCTCCAGCGTGGACTGGTGTTTGACCAGTAGCACGGCCGGGCTCTTCTCGCCAACGGGCAGATTCTCCATGCCGGTAACCCGCGTCTGAATGCCCAAGAACACGCGCGCACTGCCGATGCTGCTCAGGCCCAACCAGGCGGACGCGATGCGGTAGCGGTAACCGCGGTCCAGGCCCAGCACCGCCACCAGCATGATGGCCAGCGTGTACGGAATCACGGTCAGCACCAGCCAGGCCATGTGCGCGAGCGATCGGAGAAAGGACATAGTTAGAGAAATGGGCCTGTAGCCCTCGTATTCATTGGAGATAGCGCTATCAAAAATGAAGCACTACAGATCAGCCGCCTGTGAAGGGCGTACGTCTTGCATAACCAGGTATTCGACAAAGGCCGCCAGATCCTGGTGCACAACGGTCTCGGCCGGGTAGCCTTCGGGCAAAGAGCGGTCGCGGTAAGCCGCCGCCTTGCCGGTTAGCACCAAATGCGGTTCGCAGCCGGCTGTTACGGCAGACACCATGTCGCGCTGCGCATCGCCCACGGCAGGCACGCCTTGCAATGCGATGCCATAACGCTCGCCGATTTGCTCGAACAGACCAGGCTCAGGCTTGCGGCAGCGGCAGCCCTCATCGGGCGCATGGGGGCAGTAGAAGATGGCATCCACCCGCCCGCCGACCGCTGCCAGCATGGTGTGCATCTTGGCGTGCATGGCGTTGAGCGAAGCCACGTCAAACAGACCGCGCCCCAAGCCGGACTGGTTGGTCGCCACGACCACG
Organism: Rhodoferax sp.; assembly: GCF_025356155.1. GTDB lineage: Bacteria > Pseudomonadota > Gammaproteobacteria > Burkholderiales > Burkholderiaceae_C > Allorhodoferax. The sequence goes on from NZ_JANXUQ010000044.1 coordinate 6,664, forward strand.
TGCCAGCCCGCGTGGTTAAGCCGCGCAATGGCTTCCAGCGCGCCCGGAAGCGGCTCCCATTCGGAGGGGGACTTGACGAAGTCGGCACTGTCTTCGTTGATGGTGCCGTCGCGGTCGAGGATGACGAGTTTCATGGGTGGCCTTCGCTTGCCGGTTAGCTCGCAAGTTTAGAAAGGTCTGCGACACGGTTCATGGCCACGTGCAAGCTACTCAGCAGGCCCAGGCGGTTCAGACGCAGGTCCAGCGCTTCAGCATTGACCATGACGTCCTCGAAGAAGGCATCAACGGGCGCGCGCAGTGCGGCAAGGGATTGCAGCGATGCGGTGTAGTCGCCTGCCTCCCACTGCTTGTGGGCAGCGGGCAGCACGGTTTGCATGGCGGCGTACAAGGCTTTCTCAGCGGCTTCTTGCAACAGCACTTCGCTGACGTGCGCGTCGACTGCCCCGTCCGCCTTCTTAAGGATGTTGCCGATGCGCTTGTTGGCGGCGGCCAGCGCCGGGCTTTCGGGCAAAGCGGCGAAGGTGCGCACGGCTGCCAGGCGTTTGGGCACGTCGCCCAGGCGCTGGGGGCGCAGGGCCAGGACAGCATCGACTTCTTGTGCGCTGTAGCCTTGTTCGCGCAGTGAGCCAGCCAGGCGGTCGTAGATGAAGTCTTCCAATGCACTGACTGTGGTTCCGTGACTTGGACCAGACAAATTAGACCAACCCTGGGGCCAACCGATAGCAGAGGCGGAGCTCAACAGATCGATCAGTGCAAGTGGCAGGTTCTTCTCGACCAGCATACGAATCACGCCCAGTGCATGCCGACGCAGCGCAAACGGATCCTTGTCACCGGTCGGCACATTGCCAATCCCGAACATGCCGACCAGCGTCTCCAGCTTGTCCGCCAGCGCAACCACGACACCCACCTCGCCACGCGGCAAGGTGTCACCCGCAAAGCGGGGCTTGTAGTGGTCTTCAATCGCGTCAGCCACTGCTACCGGCAGCTTGTCGTTCAGCGCGTAGTAGCGGCCCATCGTGCCTTGCAGCTCGGGGAATTCGCCCACCATGTCGGTCACCAGATCGGTCTTGGCCAGTTGCGCGGCCTGGTCGGCTTGCGCCACCAGGGTCGCATCACCCAACTGCGCGGCAATCGCCTTGGCAATCGCGCGT
>NZ_JANXUQ010000045.1 GCF_025356155.1 Rhodoferax sp.
CCGCGCGATGTTGCCCAGCATGTAGTAGGCGTCAAAATCGGTCTGGTCGAGTGTGACGGCCTGCTCCAGCGCCGCCACGGCGTCCGACCGTCTGCCCTGCTCAAACAGCACGTAGCCCAGGTTGGAGTGGCATACAGCGTCCGCGGGGTCGGCCGCTATGCCGCTGCGGTAGCACTGCTCGGCCTCGGTCAGGTTGCCTGCGCCCAGAAACTCGTTGCCCCTGCGGCGAAACTCTGTGGACTCCAACCGCGCGGGACTGTTGGTAGTTTTTGCGCGCAACGAATTTTCGAGTCTTGCCTGCAGTGCGCCTCGACGCCGCTCAAAATGGGTAGCCAGCCAATTCAACATGGGAAAGCTATCGTGAATAGCGAACGCCTTTACAGTTTGACGCTGACGATGAACCACTGGGTTAGCTTGTCGATATAGGATTCGGCGTATCCAGCGTCTTTCAGGGTCCACTTGAAAGCGTTTCCCATTTGTGCCACTTTATAAATGTTCAGCGGGTTTTGTTTTTTGAACACGGTGATTTGGTCCGCCATTTTTTCCATGGCTTGCTTGGCCTTGCTAGCGAGCTGCTTTTCTTTTTCTTTCAGCAACGCTTCTGGTGGAACGCGCGTGATGTAGAAATGGGCCATTTCGGTGCCAAACACTTTGGCCGCCTTGGTGTCTAGAAACGAGAACAATTCAATTCCTTCGGGTATGGGACCAGCAGCTTGCGCCTAGGCAGCAGTTGGAAAGTGCAGGTTGGTGGAAAGTTTAGCCTAAAGCCGCCAGACTCTGAATCCCTCATCAATAAGCACCGCAGTATCAAATTTCGCTTTCACATCCACAAAGCATCCGCCTGGCTTCATTTTTGCGGCTAAGTCTGCAGTCGGCTTGGACAGCAGCGCTGCGTGGGCTACCGCCACCACTACCGCATCGGCCTGCGGAAGGTCATCCCAATTGCACAGTGTTATTCCATACTCACGCAACGCTTCATCCGCATCGGCCACCGGGTCATGCACGAGCACCTTCACCCCGTACGTCCGCAATTCCAAAATCAAATCCCAGACCTTGGAGTTGCGCAGGTCCGGCACGTCTTCCTTGAAGGTAATGCCCAGTACATTCACTATGGCGCCCTTGATGGAACTGCCAGCCTGAATCATTTGTTTGATGGTCTGCTCGGCGATGTACTTGCCCATGCTGTCGTTGATGCGCCGCCCGGCCAAGATGACCTCTGGGTGGTAGCCCAGCATCTCCGCTTTGTAGGTCAGGTAGTAGGGGTCGACACCGATGCAGTGGCCGCCCACCAAGCCCGGGGTAAATGGCAAAAAATTCCATTTGGTGCCTGCCGCCGCCAGCACCTCGCTGGTGTCCAGGTCCATCATGTTGAAGATCACGGCCAACTCGTTCATCAGCGCAATATTCAGGTCGCGTTGGGTGTTCTCAATCACCTTTGCTGCCTCCGCCACCTTGAGGGATGAAACGCGGTGCACGCCAGCGGTCACTACGCTTTCATACAGGGTTGCCACGCGCTCCAGCGTGGCGGGGTCGTCACCCGCCACCACCTTGACCGTGTTGGTCAGTGTGTGGTGTTTATCACCAGGGTTGATGCGCTCGGGCGAGTAGCCCACGTGGAAGTCGCGCTTCCACTGCAGACCGGACACGCGCTCCAGCACCGGGATACACACCTCTTCAGTGGCGCCGGGGTAGACCGTAGATTCATAAATGACAAGATCACCAGGTTTCAGGTGCGCACCAAAGCTTTCGCTGGCGCCGACCAGGGGCCCGAAGTCAGGATGGCGCGCTCTGTCAATGGGCGTTGGCACAGCTACGATCAGGATGTTTGCGCCGGCCAGGGCGGCCGCATCACCGGTAAAAGTCAACTGGCTGGCTGCGCACAAGTCCCCATCGCTGACCGTACCACTGGGGTCTTTGCACTGGCGGTAGCTCTCCAACTTGGGCTGGCTCAGGTCATACCCTATAGTTGGCATGATTTTTCCAAATGCGACGGCCAGCGGTAGACCGACATAGCCCAGGCCGACTACTGCAACTACATCCATGGCGTGCACATTCTGTTCATCCGTCAATCATAGGCTACCGTTGGCTGCGACGGTTCTCATAGTTTTACCCTGGCTCAATCCGTTCTCGCCGGGACCTACGCCCGCCGTGGTTCCGTGGATGTTCTCATGGTCATGTGTGGCCGCGTTGCTTATCACCACGTGTTTTTCGAGTCACCAGATCGACCGTCAGCGCTATGGGGAGGCCATCGCAACCGCTTGGTTGGTTGCGTCGCTCTTGAGCGCGTTGGTGGGCCTGCTGCAGTATTTTGGACAAACGCCGACCCTTCTGAGCCCATGGTTCAACACCGCCTCCACCGGGGAGGCTTTTGGCAATTTGCGCCAGCGCAACCATTTCGCAACCCTGTGCAGCATCGGTTTGCTGGCGCTGTTGTGGCGCGCCGCGCGCGGGGCGCCGGCGCGTGGTGTTCTAACGTCCATGCGATGGTTGTTATGGGGCTTGGGTGCGCTGCTGCTGGCCTGCGCCAATGCCGCCAGTGGATCGCGAACTGGTTTTTTGCAATGGTGGCTGGTCGCAGGGTTGGGTTTGTGGTGGTGGTGGCAAAGCGGGAGACCGGAGGAAAAGAGAAAGGAGCCCCAAGCGCGAGCGGCTGTTCTCGCCGTCGTTGCGCTGGCGTTATACCTGGTGAGCCTGTGGCTACTGCCGCGTGTGCTGGAGATCACAACGGGCTTCACAAGCGATGGACTTTTGGGGCGTTTCAAAGATGAAACGGGGTGTAGTAGCCGTCGCATTTTGTGGAGCAATGTATTGCACCTGATCGCGCAAAAGCCCTGGCTGGGTTGGGGCTGGGGGGAGTTGGGCTTTGCCCATTTCGTAACGCTGTACCCCGGTGAGCGCTTTTGCGACATTTTGGACAATGCGCATAACCTGCCGCTGCATCTGGCGGTTGAGCTGGGTGTGCCGTTTGCGCTGGTGGTGTGCAGCTTGCTCGTCGGGCTGGTGTGGCGCGCCAAGCCGTGGCATGAACAGAGCCCCATCCGGCAATTGGCCTGGTGTGTGTTGGTCGTCATCGCCTTGCACAGTCTGGTGGAGTATCCGTTGTGGTACGGGCCGTTTCAGATGGCCGTGGGCTTGTGTGTTTGGCTGCTCTGGACGACCGCCTCCGCACCCGTTGCGCCGATGGTAGAGAGGCCATCAGAGAAAACACTTTTGCCTAATACGCCTGCAGCCCTCGTGTTTACTATATCGGTTGCTACTGCTTTGATAGTGTTTCTATCTTTTTCCGCGTGGAGCTATTGGCGGGTCAGCCAGTTGTACCTGTCGCAATCCGAACGCGCAGCGGTTTACCGGGACGACACGATGAACAAGGTGCGTGGCACATGGCTTTTCCAGAGTCCGGTGCAGTTTGCCGAATTGACCACCACGCCGCTGGCCGCTGACAATGCGGCGCATCTCCATGCCCTGGCGCAGCAGCTGTTGCACTTTTCTCCAGAACCCCGTGTGGCAGAAAAGCTGATTGAGAGTGCCGTGATGCTGGGCCGCGACGATGTGGCTGCGTATTATCTCCAGCGCTATAAGGCTGCCTTCCCGAAGGAGCATGCGCATTGGAAAGGGCCGTTACCCGGCGACAAAACTCCCTGACTTGCCCCCATGCTTCTCCAGCAGTTTGACATCAGTGATGGTCATGCCGCGGTCAACCGCCTTGCACATGTCGTAGATGGTGAGCAAAGCGACCTGCACAGCAGTCAGCGCTTCCATTTCCACCCCAGTGGGCCCCACCGTCTCGGCCGTAGCCTGGCACTGCACATGGGCGGATTGTGTTGCCGTGGCCGGGGCGACCGTGAAGGCCAACGCCACACGGGTCAGGGCTATGGGGTGGCACAGGGGGATCAGATCGCTGGTCTTCTTGGCACCCTGGATGCCGGCAATGCGGGCAATGCCCAACACGTCGCCTTTTTTAGCGTTACCCGATTCGATTAGCGCCAACGTGGTGGGCAGCATGTCGATGCGCCCAGTGGCGGTGGCGATCCTGTGGGTGGACGGCTTGCCAGCCACGTCTACCATGTGGGCTTGGCCTTGGGCGTCAAAATGGGTCAGAGCTGTCATGGTGAAATTTGAAGCCAAAAATGTCTATTCTTTTGAGAATGCAATGACTTTAAATAGCGCGGGCAAATAGGAAAATGGCAATTTTCGGATGGCTAAGTGTCTCGCACCAAAACCGGTGAGCTGGTGATCTATACGATCTATGTCGGTGTGGTGGTAGTCGCCCTTGTTGCCGAATCCAGCCAAGACTCTGCCAACACGGTAGGCAAAATTTTCAGTAGGTCCAGACACGATGATGCGACCCGCCGGCTTCAGTTTTTTCAAGAACTGTTCCAGACAAGCGTCCAGTGGCTCCACATGTTCAAGCACGTCGGCGGCAATGATAAGGTCCAAGCTATCGTCGTCTACGTGATCCAATGACATAGGAAACGCAACCGACAGATTGTTCTCCCGGCACAGCTTTTGAGCGTAATGTGGGAACAGGTCTATGGCAGAAACTGCTTTGCAAGTGCGCGTCAGTGTTGGAAGAAAAAGGCCTACCCCGCAGCCAAACTCGAGCACGTTCTCATGCCCCGAAAAGGCAGCCAATTCTGCAATGGTTTCGTAACGCTTCCACATTAGCCAAGGGATTAGTGGATTCCGGTGCAGATAAGAAGGAATCGCCATTTCATCGCGGTCTGAATCCGTTAAGCCCGCAACCAGTTCACCCGTCAATTTGCGGATTTGCTGTTGACTGATTTTAGAGACCGATATCTTTGCCACGGCGTCTAAAGTTTGTCGTGTATCGGTATTCGTGGCTGCTGCGACATGTCGTATTGCAACGCCGTCAACAACAATTGCAGGCCCAATATTGCCGGGAGTGCCGCTAGCATGACCGTTCCGCTGCTTACGGTCATGCCGGTGGTAATACTATTGTTCCATTCAGTGGCACCAAAAATAATACCGAACATTAGCAATGGAAGAGCTAACAGAAGCATCAAGGACGCAATATTGAAGTCGCGCAGATAATAATTGTAGAAGACCCTTTTTAGTAGGCGGGCTGTGTGTAGATATGAGAATTGAATGAGCGTGCGGAAGATGGACAGATGGCTCTTTTCATCCCGATAGACGGCAGACATAGGAATGTCTTCAATTACCGCACGTAGGAGGTTGAGTTGAAAAAGCAGATCCGACTCAAAAAAATACCTTTTTGCCAATTGATCGAGCGGCAATGCCCGCGCGACGCTTGCGTGAATTGCGATGTAGCCATTGGTCGGATCCATGATCGACCAATACCCAGATGATAATTTGCTTAGAAAGGACAGGCCAGCATTCCCAATAATGCGCGATACCGGCATGCCTCGTAAGTACCGTAGCTGGTAGAAGCGATTGCCTTTAGTGAAATCGGCGCGCGTGGTCCGAATAGGGGCGACGAACTTCTCGATGAGTGCTGGATCCATTTGGCCATCACCATCTATTTTGACAATTACTTCCGCACCGGCGCAGATGGCGGCCCTCATGCCCGTCACCATGGCGGCTCCAACGCCTTGATTGTGTATGTGGCGCAGCACAGTGACCCGAGTGTCGGTGCAGTGTGTGGTGACATAGTCCGCACAGTTTTCAGGACATCCGTCATCAACTACAAATACTGCGGACACTTCAGTGCCAATGGAAGCCAATACGCCGAGAATTTGTCGATTGACTCGATAACAAGGTATGACGACGTGAATTTGCATCAGCTATTGATCCCGGAGCAAAGGGTGATGCCCCCGATGATTAGCACTGAGCCAATGGCGTAGCGCCATCCCAATGGCTCTTGGAAGCAGACGGAGGCGCACAAGGGGACCAGAACAAACGATAGTGAGAACAAAGCGTAGGCTTGGCTAAGTGGGGCACTTCGTAATACTGAAAGCCAGATTAGCGTTGCTGCCCCGTACAAAACCAGGGCTATCAAGAACCATGGATTCTTGAGCAGGCTGAACACAAAATCGTCTATGGGAGCCTGCGCGACACCGACGGCCGCAGTTTTGAAAAGCAATTGCCCTGCTGACAAGAGCAGCACACAAAGCAGCGTTAAAAATGTGTTTGAAAACGTCAATTTGATTTACGAGACAACTGGGTCGCAAGAGTGTGCACGAGTTTAGCAATCCCAAAGGCGGCCAGAACATAGGCAAACGGGTACACAGGGTATGCATATCTTTGCAAAGGCGTCAGCACCATATGAACAGCGGTGAACGCGCCCATTAAGGTTGCAGAAAGTAGCAGAGTAGGATTTGACGACGCCGCTGCCAATGCCCGCCATACGATATAAGCGCCTGAGATGGCAGCTGTCAAAGCGAGCCAGGGATGCAGCGCCATCATTGTGTTCATCGACCATGCCGCCCAGGCTTGGCTGTTGTAGATGGAGTCAATGATGGGGTAGATGAAAGCCCCGCCCACAGCACCAAGGTTTTCCGCCTGCCAAAACATAATCGGTTTGCCAATGAGATACCACTGGAGATAGCGCGCAGGCTCGTTTGCAGCGCGTTCTGCGATCAGCTGGAAGGCACCAGTCGTCGTTGCGCCTCGACTGTCTTCCGGGTCCTCTTGGTAGGGAAAACCTTTCAATGCGGGGTCTTTATAGATCAGATCAGGATAACCGCCCAAATGCACTGCAGTTGCAAACAGGCTGGGTTCAGGCCCAGCCGGGTGGGTGTTCTTCCAAACGATCCAAGGCAGATTGATAACGATCATGCCGGCTGTCACATACAGGACAATGTTTACGACGCCCTTTGGTGGAAAGCGCAGCAGCAGCATAGGGATGGCTATAACCAACGGGAAAATCAGCAATACAGGGCGGACAAGTGCAGCCATTGCAGCAACTGTTCCGATCGAAAACCACATCCATCTGCGTTGCGATTGCCAATTGATAATGGTTAGCCAACTGGCAGCTAATACTAAAAATGTGAAAAGAGTCTCGGTCAGCAAATATCCATTTGAAGCGATGTGATGCGGTGAGACAGCGAGTAGTAGGGACGAACCAAATCCGACACCGAATCCACCTGCGGCCCTGCCTAGGAGAAAGGTCAATATGACACTGAGGGTGCCGAGTGTCGCTTGGCTATTCAAGGCCCACAGATTGAACTCGCTAATCGTTTCGGCTGATCTCATCAAGAGAGCCAGATAGGCCGGGTATCCCGGTGTGATGTAGTGCGTTGGCGTGAATGGCGCATCGCGCGCGAGAGAATAAGTCGCGTGGGCCACCATATTGACTGAGAGCGTGACGTACTTCCCAGCGTCAGCTCGCCACGGGCTGTCAATAACCACTGAATTGACATACGAAAATCGGATCAATCCAGCCAGAAGAAATAAACCTAGTATTGCAATCCACTGAATGTGCGGCATCTCTGCAGTGGTAGGCTGTAATGAGGTTCGCGTTGGCAAGTCCATAGGCCATCATAATTGACATCATGAAGAGAAGTCTTGGGATTTGGAGCTGCAACTTTCCTGTTATTTGTTGAATTGGGGACTCTATATGGATAAAGAATTTGACCACGTGGGTTCGTGGCGCGACCGCCTAAAGGCCAGCGCTATCCATTTGACATTGAGCCTTGCCATTGCCGCATTGGCTGGTGTCTTGGTCTTTGGCGTCTGGTATCCGTACCCCTACCGTGAAATTTCAGGTGGCAGAGAGCTGTTCCTGATCCTGGTGACCGTGGACGTCATTTTGGGTCCGCTGATGACGTTGGCCGTCTTCAACCGTGTCAAGCCCTGGCCTGTGCTGCGACGGGATCTGATCGTCATCGCTGTGGTGCAGTTGCTCGCACTGGGCTACGGGTTGTGGACCGTGTGCATAGCGCGGCCGGTGCACTTGGTGTTTGAATACTACCGCTTCAGCGTGGTTCATGCCGTTGACATACCTCCGCAAGAGTTGACCAAAGTACCGGCTGGTCTCAACGCCCTGCCTCTGACCGGGCCCAGCCTGCTGTCCTTGCGTGCACTCAAAAACGAGAACGAAAAAGTTGACTTCACCTTGGCGGCTGTTGGTGGTGTGGGGCTGGCCGCCCGTCCTCAGCTGTGGCAACCCTACGCCAGCGCCCTGCCGGAGATTCTGAAAGAGGCAAAACCGGTGAGTCAACTCAAGACGCGTTTTGCCAATCGGGCGTCGGAAATAGACCGGGTATTGAACACCGCAGGCGGCAACCCGCAAACCGTACGCTATCTTCCGTTGATTGGTCGCGATCACTTCTGGACCGTGTTCGTAGACCCGGTTGACGCCCACATCGTGGCGACCATGCCACTGGACCCATTTTGAAAAAACACTCCAAGCAAAATGCCCCTCTAGCCCTCGCCGTTGCTAGGCAAGTTGCTATATATATAGTAGCAACCGGGTTTACCTTGGTGGGCTATGCGCAAACCGCTGCCGTAGCGGCGAATACCCCCACCACAGGCCTACCCAACCTCGGAGACGGCACCGACATGACCCCCAGCGCCGAGCGCCGTTTGGGTGACCGTATTGCCCGCGAGCTGTACCGTGACCCCGACTATGTGGACGACGCCGTTTTGATGGAATACGTGCAGGGCATTTGGCAACCCCTGCTGGCTGCTGCCCGCCAGCGCGGCGAGCTACCACCCGAGCTGGACACTGCCTATGCGTGGGAGATCCTGCTGGGCAAGGATCGCACGGTCAACGCCTTCGCGCTACCCGGTGCCTACCTGGGCCTGCACCTGGGCCTTGTGGGCGTGGTGACCAGCCGGGACGAGCTGGCATCGGTGTTGGCGCACGAGCTGAGCCACGTCACCCAACGCCACATCTCCCGCATGATGACGCGCCAGGCCCAGCAGGCGCCTTGGTTGTTGGGTGCCATGATCCTGGGCGTGCTGGCGGCCAGCAAGAGCCCGAACGCAGGCAGCGCGGTGCTGGCGGGCGGCCAGGCGCTGGGCGCGCAGAGCCAACTCAATTTTTCCCGTGACATGGAGCGTGAGGCGGATCGTGTGGGTTTCACGGTGTCCACCCAGGCCGGCTTTGCGCCCCAAGGGTTTGTCTCCATGTTTGCCAAGCTGCAGCAAGCGTCCCGCCTGAACGACGCGGGCAATTTCCCCTACCTGCGCAGCCACCCGCTGAGCACGGAGCGCATGGCCGACATGCAGTCGCGCATTGAGCTGCCCGATTCCGGCAGCACGCCCAGCCCCGACGCGCGCAAGAACGTGCAAGAGGCCGACCAGTCCATGATGGGGGCACGCGCCCGTGTGTTGTCCAACTCGACCGTGGACGCCCTGCGCACCTGGTCGCTGGAGGCCGCTCCTGCACTGTTGAACAAGCTGCCTCCGGCACAGCAGGCGGGTACGCTGTACGGCGCAACCATGGCCGCCATGAAGCTGCGCGATTACAAGGAGGCCCAGGCCCTGTGGACGCGCCTGACGGACACCGTGCAAAAAGACGCACCAGCAGCCCGCCTGGCGCGCCTGCTGGGGGTGGAGCTGAAACTGGCGCAAACCGACGGAGCCGGCGCTTTGCGTCTATTGCAAGGCGGCGAAAACGCACAGTCAAAAGCCAGCCGAGCCGAGCTGTTTCTGGCGGCGCAGGCACAACTGCAACTGAGTACAGCATCGCCATCCAATGATGCGGCTGCACGCCCACCCGCCAGCAGCACCTTGGTAACAACGACCCAAGCCCTGCAAACCTGGGTGGCGGACCACCCCAGCGATGCCCAAGCATGGCAACTGCTCTCCAGCACCTATGCGGCGCAAGGCCGTACGCTCAGCGCCATTCGCGCCCAGGCCGAGGTCAATGTGGCCCAGCTGGACTACCCGGCTGCGCTGAGCCGCTTCAAAACGGCCCAAGAATGGGCGCGCAAGGGCGGCGCCGGCACCGACCACTTCGAGGCGTCCATCGTCGACACCCGCACCCGGCAGGTGGAATCACTGGTTAGGGAACAGGCGCTGGAGCGCTGAGTCGATGACGATGCCCAGCACCGTGTAGATCAGCGAACCGATCAACGCCGCAGCAAAGCCGCTGACATTGAAGCCCGCCAGCAGGCTGGCCGCCGCCCAGAACATCAGCGCGTTGATGACAAACAGGAACAGCCCCAGTGTCACCACCGTCACAGGCAAGGTCAGGATCACCAGGATGGGCCGCAGTACGGAGTTCAAAAGCCCGATGACCAAGGCTGCGATCAAGGCCGCAGAGAAGCCCTGGATCTGAACGCCGCTGTACAGGTAAGCCACGGCCAGGAGAGAGGCTGCGCTGAGCAACCATTTTGCGATGAGTTTCATGCGCCAAGAATAGCACTTTGCCTGCGCCGCCGGGCTATGATGCGCGTCCTTGCGTCTTCACCCTTTCCACCCCCAGCGCTTTGTCCAGCATCCACATCACCGACATCGAATCAGCCATCAACTACTGGCGCGCGCGTCAGCCGTCCACTGATGGCGTGACGCTGCCCGCGCCCACTCGGGCCTTGGCGGAGGTCTATGCCTGCATGGTGTACGACCGCCGCGTGCAGGTGGAGGCCGGATCGCTCTCTGATGCTGCTGATGCTGCGTGGCTAGTTTGGTATGACAGCACGCCCGACACACCTTGTATCGCTATCTGCTCCACCAGCCAGGGCGATGAAATGTGCAAGGGCTGTGGCCGCACGTTTGAAGAAGTGCAGCTCTGGCCGGGCATGGATCCGGTGGAAAAACGTGATACCTGGCACCGCATCACCACCGAGGGCACAGCCTGGCGCTTCAACAAATACGCGGAGCGGGCTGCCGAAGGTAAATAGAGCCCCCACGCTCCACCGCTGCGCGGGTCGCTGCCCCCCGAGGGGGTGCTGCCTTGCTTGGGGCGGCCCGGCGCGGCGGCAATGACCCCACCCCCAAGCTGCGCCGCGGCCCGGCGGCGAGTTGGTCCTCATGAAGTTTTGCTATCTATTGGATAGCTAAAATCCTATATTCCATGAGGGCTGGTGCCTATTTCCACCGAATAGGTTCGATGTCAACCGTGTTCTTGCCGTCACCCAGCATCAGCACACCTTCCTGGATGGTGGCCTGCAGCTGCATGCTGCGCTGGGCCAGTTGAGCCAGGGCTTGGGATGCCAGCGTGGGCACGCGCCAGACCTGCAGCCGGTCCAGGCGGGTGAGCTTGGTCTCGATACCTTTCCACCAGATCTCGGCCGAATGCGCAAAGCAGTACAACATCACCGCATCCGCCTTGTTGCAGGCCTTGCTGATGGGTTTGTCCTCGGGCTGGCCCACTTCGATCCACAGGCGCTTGTGGCCGGTGAAGTCAGTCAGCGACACGTCCGGGTCTTCCACGTCCGACAAACCCGCGCCGAAGGCCAGCACGCCGTCGCCATTGCACTCGCTTTGCAGCTTGTAGGCGTTGAACGCCAGCGCGGCCAGGCGGATCATCATGCGTTCGTCGGTCTCGCTGGGGTGGCGGGCCAAGGTGAGCGCGTGGTCGGCGTAGTAGCTGTGTTCAATGTCAGCGATCTGCAGATTGGCTTTATAGATGGTGGACTTGAGTGCCATGGGTGCTATCAAAAACAAAGCGCCTCACGCCCGTTTGACGAGGGCTGGAGGCGCTTTCGGTTTAAAGGAGTAGTGTCAGACACGTTTTGCCAGCTCGGCAGCCATGCCGGTATAACTGCCCGGCGTCATGGCCAGCAAACGCGCTTTCTCGGCCTCGGGGATCGCCAGCCCGGCGATAAAGCCCTGCATCAGCTCCCGTGTCATCGCCTCGCCGCGGGTGAATTTTTTCAACTGTTCATACGGCTGTGGCAGACCAAAGCGGCGCATCACGGTCTGAATCGGTTCGGCCAGCACTTCCCACGACGCGTCCAGGTCGGCGGCGATGGCGTCTTCGTTGATCTCCAGCTTGTTCAGCCCGGTCAGCAGCGACTGGTAGGCCAGCACGGCGTAACCGATGGCCACGCCCATGTTGCGCAGCACGGTACTGTCGGTCAGGTCGCGCTGCCAGCGGCTGATTGGCAGTTTTTCGCTCAGGTGTTTGAGCAGCGCATTGGCCAGGCCCAGGTTGCCTTCGGCGTTCTCGAAATCGATGGGGTTGACCTTGTGCGGCATCGTCGACGAGCCTACTTCGCCGTCTTTCAGGCGTTGCTTGAAGTAGCCCAGGCTCACATAACCCCAGACGTCGCGCGCCCAGTCGATCAGGATGGTGTCAGCCCGCGCAATGGCGTCGAACAGCTCGGCCATGTAGTCATGTGGCTCGATCTGGATGCTGTAGGGCTGGAAGGTCAGGCCCAGGCCCAGCGGCTCGGGTGTCTCGATGACGCTGCGGCTGAAGGCCTCCCAGTCAAAATTAGGCCAAGCCGACAGATGGGCGTTGTAGTTGCCCACGGCACCATTCATCTTGGCCATGATCTTGATGCCAGCAATCTTGTCCCGCGCAGCGGCCAAGCGCACCACCACGTTGGCCACTTCCTTGCCCACCGTCGTGGGGCTGGCGGTCTGGCCGTGGGTGCGGCTCAGCATGGGCACGGCGGCAAAGGCGTGGGCCATGGCGCGCAGCTTGGCGATCACCGCGTCCAGCGCCGGCAGCAGCACCAGGTCGCGTGCACTCTTGAGCTGCAGTGCGTGGCTGGTGTTGTTGATGTCTTCGCTGGTGCAGGCAAAGTGCACAAATTCTTGCGCAGCGAGCAGTTCGGGCCGGGCCTCGAACTTGGACTTGATCCAGTATTCCACCGCTTTGACGTCGTGGTTGGTCGTCTTCTCGATCGCCTTGATGGCCTCGCCGTCGGCTTCCGAGAAGTTCTTGGTCAAGCCCAGCAAGTAAGTGCGCGCTCCGGGGGTCAGCGGCTTGAATTCACCAAAGCCGGCATCACTGAGTTTGATGAACCAGACCACCTCCACCTGCACCCGCCGGTGCATATAGCCCTGTTCGCTCATCAGGGGGCGCAATTGGGACAGCTTGGCGGCATAACGGCCGTCCAGTGGAGAAAGTGCAGAAATAGAGGAAAAAGTCATACGCGAATTGTAGGTTGTACGCCACCATCACCCGGTAAAAGACGGTCCGGGCACCCCCAATGGATAGAATGAACGTTCCTGAAACTGTAGAGCACGCATGAAATTACTCGGATCCACCTCTAGCCCTTATGTTCGCAAAGTGCGCGTAGTCATGGCCGAGAAAAAACTGGACTATGCGTTCGTGCCAGAGGACGTGTGGAGCGCCGACACCGCGATTGCCGAGTCCAATCCGCTGGGAAAAGTGCCCTGCCTGATCATGGAAGGGGCCGAGGCCCTGTTCGATTCCCGCGTCATCGTCGAATACCTGGACACGCTGTCGCCCGTCGGCAAGCTGATCCCGCCGGTGGGGCGCGAGCGCGCCGAAATTAAAACCTGGGAAGCCCTGGCCGATGGCCTGATGGATGCGTCCATCCTGGCCCGCCTGGAAGCCACCTGGACTGGCCGCACCAAGGCCCAACGCAGCCAGGTCTGGATCGACCGTCAACTGGCCAAGGTCAACGCCACCGTCAAGTCCATGAGCAGTGGGCTGGGCGAAAAGCCCTTTTGCGGTGGCATCCATTTCAGCTTGGCCGATATCGCCGTGGGCTGCGCACTGGGTTATCTGGATTTCCGCTTCCCACAGATCGATTGGCGTACCGACTACCCCAACCTGGTTCGCCTGCACGACAAGCTGCAGCAGCGCCCCAGCTTCGCGGACACGATTCCCGCATAAAGCGACAGCGACCCGCGCAGCGGTGCAGCGTGGGGGTAACAAATCCGCGTAGGGCCGCCCCAAGCGGATTTAACCCCCTCGGGGGGCAGCGACCCGCGCAGCGGCGGAGCGTGGGGGTAACAAATCCGCGCCGGGCCGCCCCAAGCGGATTTAACCCCCTCGGGGGGCAGCGACCCGCGCAGCGGCGGAGCGTGGGGGTAACAAATCCGCGCCGG
>NZ_JANXUQ010000124.1 GCF_025356155.1 Rhodoferax sp.
CGCCGAACGCTTGGGCAGGTTGCCGGGCATCTTCTTGTTGATGAAGTGGATGACCTGCTCCTTGACCGAGGCCGTGCCCACCGTGGCCGGCGGCGCCTGGGTCTGCTTGCGGGCCAGCACATTCAGCACGCGGTTGCCCAGGCGCTGGGCCTTGAAGCTCAGCCGCGTAGCTGTGCGGGCAATCGCAATCGCATTCGGGCTGGCCGTGCCAATGAACCAGGCCTGGAACTCGGCCGCTGGACGGTACGATTTTTTGCCCATCTTGCGCAGCAGGTTGCGCATGTTCATCGTGACGTCGCCGAAGTCGATATCTACCGGGCAGGGCGACAAACACTTGTGGCATACCGTGCAGTGATCAGCTACGTCTTCAAACTCTTCCCAGTGCTTGATGGAGACGCCGCGGCGCGTCTGCTCTTCGTACAGAAAAGCCTCTACCAGCAGGGAGGTCGCCAAAATCTTGTTGCGCGGGCTATACAACAGGTTTGCGCGCGGCACATGGGTGGCGCAGACCGGCTTGCACTTGCCGCAGCGCAGGCAGTCTTTGACCGAATCGGCAATAGCACCGATGTCGCTCTGCTGCATGATCAGCGACTCGTGGCCCATCAGCCCGAAGCTGGGGGTGTAGGCATTTGTCAAATCGGCGTAGATGACACCCCCACGCTCCACCGCTTCGCGGCTCGCTACCCCCCGAGGGGGCTGATTCGCCTCGGGGCGGCCCAGCGGCGAATCGCCATTTGCAAAATCGGCCTCTAGCCCTCGTCCCTTCTCAGCAGTGTGCTCCTTATTTCGTAGCAACTTGCCTTTGTTGAAGCGCCCCTCGGGGTCAACCCTGGCCTTGTAATCGGTAAACGGTTGCAGCTCGGCATCGGTTAAAAACTCCAGCTTGGTGATACCAATGCCGTGCTCGCCCGAGATCACACCGTCCAGCGAACGGGCCAACGCCATGATGCGTTTGACGGCGCCGTGTGCGGCCTGCAACATCGCATAGTCGTCACTGTTGACGGGAATGTTGGTGTGCACGTTGCCGTCACCGGCATGCATGTGCAGCGCCACCCACACGCGGCCTTTGAGCACACGTTTATGGATGGCCGTGCATTCAGCGAGGATGGCCTCAAAAGCGGCGCCGGTGAAGATGCCTTGCAGCGGCGTGCGCAACTGGGTTTTCCAGCTGGCGCGCAGGCTGTGGTCTTGCAACTGCGTGAACAGGCTTTCCACACCATCGAGCCAGCCTTGCCACTGGGCCCGCACGTTGGCAATCAACGCCAGGGCCTGCGCCACACGGTCTTCCAGCAGCTCGGCCGCAGGTATGTCGTTGGCGTCATCGGTCTTGCCCAGCGGCAGACTACCGCTCCCAAAAAACTCGATCAGCGCATCACAAAAGGCCAGCTTGTTGCGCAGGCTCAGCTCAATGTTGATGCGTTCGATGCCGTCGGTGTACTCCGCCATGCGCGGCAGCGGAATGACCACGTCTTCGTTGATCTTAAAGGCATTCGTGTGGCGTGAGATGGCCGCCGTCTTCTTGCGATCCAGCCAGAATTTCTTGCGCGCCTCGGGGCTGATGGCGATAAAACCTTCGCCGCTGCGAGAGTTGGCAATGCGCACCACTTCGGACGTGGCGCGCGCCACGGCGTCGGCGTCGTCACCGGCAATGTCGCCAAACAACGCCATCTTGGGCAAGCCCCCACGCTTGCTCTTGGTGGCATAACCCACGGCCTTCAGGTAACGGTCATCCAGATGCTCAAGGCCGGCCAACAGCACGCCACTGCGCTTTTGCTCGGCGAACATGAAGTCGATGATCTCGACAATGCTGGGCACAGCATCCTTGGCATTGCCAAAAAACTCCAGACACACCGTGCGCGTGTGGGCCGGCATCTTGTGAACCACCCAGCGGGCGCTCGTAATCAGGCCGTCGCAACCTTCTTTCTGGATACCGGGCAGACCGCTCAAAAACTTGTCGGTGACATCCTTGCCCAAACCTTCTTTGCGGAAGGACGGACCGGGAATATCCAGCCGCTCGCTCCGTATCTTGGTTTTGCCATCCGCCTTGAAATACTGCAGGTCAAAGCTGGCGACGTCCGCATCGTGGATCTTGCCCATGTTGTGGCCCACGCGGGTCACTTCCAGCCACTCGGCCTGCGGCGTCACCATGCGCCAGCTGGCCAGGTTGTCCAGCGCCGTGCCCCACAAGACGGCCTTCTTGCCACCGGCGTTCATCGCGATATTGCCGCCAATGCACGAGGCCTCGGCCGATGTAGGGTCCACCGCAAACACATAACCACCACGCTCGGCCGCATCGGCCACACGCTGGGTAACAACGCCCGCTTCGGTCCACACGGTGGCCACTTCGCGGTCCATGCCCGGCAAGATCTTCATCTCGACCTCGGTCATGGCCTCCAGCTTTTCGGTGTTGATGACCGCGCTTTTCCACGTCAACGGGATCGCGCCACCGGTGTAGCCCGTGCCGCCCCCACGCGGAATGATGGTCAGGCCCAGCTCAATACAGCCCTTGACCAGACCGGCCATTTCTTCTTCGGAATCGGGCGTCAAAACGACGAATGGGTATTCGACCCGCCAGTCGGTGGCATCCGTCACGTGGGATACGCGGCTCAGGCCGTCAAACTTGATGTTGTCCTTGGCCGTCAGTTTGCTCAATGCGCGTTGCGCCTTGCGCCGCAGGGCACCCACTTCAACCGAAGCGGCATTGAACGCTTCCACCGCCGCACCAGCCAAAACCAATAACTCACCCACCATGGCATCACGCTCGGGGTCTGCGTCCGGGGTCCGGCGTTTCTCCACTTCGTGCAGGCGGTGGTGCAGGGCATCGACCAGCAGGGCGCGGCGCTTGGGATTGTCCAGCAGGTCGTCCTGCAGATAGGGGTTGCGCTGCACGACCCAAATGTCACCCAGCGCCTCGTACAGCATGCGCGCGGAGCGGCCGGTGCGGCGTTCACCCCGCAGCTGGTTTAGCAAGCCCCAAGCGCGCGCGCCCAGCAAACGAAGCACGATTTCGCGGTCAGAAAAGGAGGTGTAGTTGTACGGGATCTCGCGGATGCGCTCCTGCACATGGGGTTGCGTGCCGGGTGCCGACAGAAGGTGATTGAGCGAGGTGGGTGCGTTCATCGGGCTGTACTTTGCAATCTTTGCTGCCTGTGGGGCCACAGGAGTAGAAAGAAGATGTTACCGCAGTGCAGCAAACACCTGTACCGTGCAGTGGCAAGGCTTGTGGTAAGTAAAAATGGGCCACGCCCGGCACTTCCCATCTAATGGAAACCACCGAGCGCCGCGACACGGGCTATCAGTTTTAATGAGACCGACATAAAGCACTAGTACGATCATGCGCTTTTGCCTAAATAGGAATACCCATGAAACTCAAACTCGTTGCGCTGGCATTTTCCGCCACGTTCTCGCTCTCCGCGCAGGCCCAGACGGAAATCCAATGGTGGCATTCCATGGACGGCGCCTTGAACGACTGGGTGACCGACCTCGCCAAAGACTTCAATGCCAGCCAGAAGGACTACAAGGTTATCCCCACCTACAAAGGCGAATACGACCAATCCCTGGCCGCCGGCATTGCAGCCTACCGCGCGGGCAATGCGCCTGACATCTTGCAAGTGTTTGAAGTGGGCACCGCCACGATGATGTACTCCAAGGGTGCGATCAAGCCGGTGGCCCAGGTCATGAAGGAAGCGGGCGCCAAATTCGACCCCAGCGCCTACATCCCCGCCGTGGCCGGTTACTACACGGCCCCCAATGGCCAGATGCTGAGCTTGCCGTTCAACAGCTCCACCACCGTTTTTTACTACAACAAAGACGCGTTCAAGGCCGCCGGCCTGGACCCGGAGAAGGCCCCCACGACCTGGCCCGAAGTAGTGTCAATCGCTGCCAAGCTCAAGGTCGCTGGCAACCAGTGCCCGTTCACCACATCGTGGATGACCTGGGCGCAGTTGGAAAGCTTCTCCACCTGGCACAACACCAGCTATGCCACCAAGAACAATGGCTTTGGCGGGCTGGACGCGCGGCTGGAATTCAACTCGCCGCTGCATGTGCGCCACTTCGAGAACCTGAGCAATATGTCCAAACAGGGCCTGTTCGTCTACAAAGGGCGCGCGGGCAAAGCCATTTCATCCTTCACGTCGGGTGAGTGCGCCATGTTTGTAGGATCGTCCGGCAGCTACGCCAGCATCACACGCGATGCCAAGTTTAAGTTTGCAGAGTCCACCCTACCCTACTACCCTGACGTGCCCGGCGCACCGCAGAACACCATCATCGGCGGCGCCAGCCTGTGGGTGTTCTCGGGCAAACCGGCTGCGCATTACAAGGGCGCAGCCGCGTTCTTCAACTATTTGTCCGACCCCAAGGTGCAATCGGCCAGCCACATGCGCACCGGCTACCTGCCCATCACCGCGGCTGCGTTCAAGCTGACCGAGGAATCCGGCTTTTACAAAAAGAACCCCGGAACCGATGTGGCCGTGAACCAGATGATCCGCAAAACGACCGAGAAATCACGTGGTGTGCGTCTGGGCAATTTCCCCCAAATCCGCGTCATCATGGACGAGGAAACCGAACAAATCTGGGCCGGCAAGAAAACCGCCAAACAAGCTTTGGATGACGGCGTCAAGCGTGGCAACGAGTTGCTGGCCAAGTTCCAGGCGACAAACAAATAAGTAAATCGCAAGAGCAATGGAAAAACGCGTCCTGTTCCGTTCCACCTGGTTGCCATGGGTGCTGCTGGCACCCCAGCTGCTCATCGTGGGTGTATTTTTCTTCTGGCCTGCGGGACAGGCACTGGTTCAGTCGCTGCAGCAGCAGGACGCGTTTGGCAGTTCGGTCACCTGGGTCGGCCTGGACAACTTCAAGACCCTGTGGGCCGACGACACCTACATGGCCTCGTTCAAGACCACACTGGTCTTCTCGGTGCTGGTGACGGTGCTGGGTCTCAGCATTGCGCTGTTGTTGGCGGTGTTCGCTGACCGCATCACCAAGGGCGCAGCCTTCTACAAGACCGTACTGATACTGCCATATGCTGTGGCACCGGTGGTGACCGGGCTGCTGTGGTCGCTGATGTTTTCCACCTCCATTGGCATCATCGCCTATTGGCTCAAGGGCTTGGGCATCCAGTGGAACCATTTGCTCAACGGCGACCATGCGATGGCGCTGATCGTCATGGCGTCGGTCTGGAAGCAAATTTCGTACAACTTTTTATTCTTCCTCGCAGGCCTGACCAGCATCCCCAAGTCGCTGATCGAGGCGGCGGCCATTGACGGTGCGCGGCCCTGGCGCCGCTTCTGGACGATACAACTGCCTTTGTTGTCCCCCACCGCGTTTTTCCTGTTGGTGATCAACATGGTGTACGCCTTTTTCGACACCTTCGCCATCATCGACGCCACCACCCAAGGCGGCCCCGGTAAGGACACAGCCACGCTGGTCTACCGCGTGTATTTCGACGGCTTCCGGGGTATGGACTTTGGCAGCTCCGCCGCGCAGTCCGTCGTATTGATGGTGATGGTGATTGCGCTGACGGTTATTCAATTCAAGTTCATTGAGAAAAAGGTCAACTACT
>NZ_JANXUQ010000160.1 GCF_025356155.1 Rhodoferax sp.
GGCGCCCAGCTTGCCCTTGAGCTCCAGCAGCAGGCGCTCGGCGGTTTTTTTGCCAATGCCCGGCACTTTGACCAGGCGGCCCGCCTCTTGCAGCGTGACGGCTTGCGAAAGTTCACCCACGCTCATGCCGGACAACACCGACAAGGCCGTGCGCGGGCCGACGCCGGAAATCTTGATCAGCTCGCGAAAGGCGGCGCGCTCCTCTGCCGACTGGAAGCCGTACAAAATCTGCGCGTCCTCCCGCACGACAAAATGCGTCAGCAGCGACACCTTTTCGCCGCTGGCTGGCAGGTTGTAAAACGTGCTCATGGGCACCTGCACCTCATAACCGACGCCGCCACAATCGACCAGCACCTGGGGCGGGTTTTTGTCGCTAAGAATGCCTGTGAGTTTGCCGATCATCGTGTGCCCTGGGTTGTTTGACGTTTGTTTTGCCTATGATGGGGCCTTTTTAAACAGAGAGCTGGTCTGCCCCCTGCTCTCTAACTGACCGGAATTATCAGCTTGATCCTCCGCCACACTTTCAAACCGCTGAACAACAACCGCCTGTCCCACCTGTGCGGCCCGACTGACGAACACCTGCGCACGATAGAAGTGGCGCTAGACATTCGCATCGCGCACCGGCACGAGCAGTTCAAAATCGAGGGGCCCAAGGTCAAGGCCCAGCGCGGCATGGACCTGATCCAGGCGCTGTACGAGCTGGCAGCCAAGCCGATCAGCCCAGCGACCGTTCAGCTGATGCTGTCGGGCGACGGCTCTGCCGAAGAGGGCGATGGCCCCAGCCTGGCCACACGGCGCGCCGACCTCAAGCCCCGCAGCAAGAACCAGGCGCTGTACCTGGACAATATTGCCGAGCACGACATCACCTTTGGTATTGGCCCGGCTGGCACCGGTAAAACGTATCTCGCCGTGGCCGCCGCCGTGGACGCCCTGCAGCGCAGCGCCGTGCAACGCATCATCCTGACCCGCCCTGCGGTGGAGGCCGGCGAGCGCCTTGGCTTTTTGCCGGGTGATTTGAACCAGAAGGTTGATCCGTATTTGCGTCCGCTATACGACGCGCTGTACGACCTGATGGGCTACGACCAGGTGCACAAGGCGTTCGAGAAACAACAATTGGAAATCGCGCCGCTTGGCTTTATGCGCGGGCGCACACTGAACAACGCCTTTGTGATTCTGGACGAGGCGCAGAACACCACGCCCGAGCAGATGAAGATGTTTTTGACGCGCATAGGCTTTGGTGCCAAGGCCGTCATCACGGGCGATGTCAGCCAGATCGACCTGCCCAAGACCCAACTCAGCGGGCTAGTAGACGCCGAGCGCGTGCTGCGCCGCGTGGGCGGCATCGCGATCACCCACCTGACGAGTGCCGACATCGTGCGCCATCCGCTGGTGGCCCGGGTGGTGGATGCGTACGACGCGGCGCGCTTGCACGAGCTGCCATCCATCGCCATCCCCGACGAAGAGCCTGAGCTGGCGCGCGTGGGCCTGCCCAAGCTGCGCACGCCAGGCCGACAATCTGCCAAAAAATCCTGAACTTAATCTCTGCACCATGCTGCCCGAACTCACCCTCTCCCTGCAATTCAGCTCCGTCGCCAAACCCGACAAACACCGCGCCGCCCTGCCCCGCCATATGGTCAAGAAGTGGATTCGCCATGCATTACAGACCGATGCCGAAATAACAGTGCGCATCGTCGACGCCGAAGAGGGCCAGACGCTGAACCGCGAGTACCGCAAGAAGGACTACGCCACCAATGTGCTGACGTTTGACTACACGCAGGAGCCCGTGGTCAGTGCGGACCTGGTGCTGTGCGCGCCCGTGGTCGCAGCCGAAGCCAAGGAGCAGAAGAAGACGCTTCAGGCCCACTACGCCCACCTGATCGTGCACGGCACACTGCACGCCCAGGGCTGGGACCACGAGCTGGACGAAGATGCGCAGGTCATGGAACTGCGCGAGACCGAAATCATGGCCCGGCTCGGTTTCAAGAATCCGTATTAGTCAAATCGGCCGCTAGCCTTCGCCGAATATGCGTTAGCAGCTATGCAATAGATAGCAATGTATTGTATAAAACCCAACCAGGAGGATAGACCTATGAAACGTTTTGGACTCGCACTTGCAACCCTGCTGCTGGCAGGCGCCGCGCTGGCAGATGCCACCATCCCCAAGGCCGACATCCCCGGCGCCAAAGATTCGCCGCTGATCGGCCGCTTTGCCGGGTCGTTCATCGTCTCGCAAGACAACCACGATTTCGATGAGCTCAAGCTGCCGCTGGGGCCGCTAAAAGCCGTTGCCGACAAGGCCAAGCGGGACGCACACAACAACATCGTTTTCGAGCCCGCGCAAAGCAAGGCGCTGGAGGGCAAGCGTACGCATCTGGTCTATGTGCTGCCCGACGGCGTGTCGCCATTGCAAGCCGTGCGCAACTACCAGAACGACGCCACTGCCAAGGGCGGCAAGACGCTGTTTGAATGCAAAAGCCCCGAGTGCGGCGGCGACGGCACCCGCAGCAGCGAAGGCGGTGGCGGCGACCAAAGCATCGCCATGGTGCTAACACCAGAAGACAAGATCAAGGACAAGGCCTTCACCAACGGCAACTGCGCGCAGACCAGCCGCACGGGCGAGCAGCGCTACGCCGCGCTGGAACTGACCAAATCCAATGCCTTTGTCTCCGTGCTGGCCTACGCCGTGGGCGACACCACCTACTGCAAGGCCTTCGAGCGCCGCACCATCGTCGTGCTGGACGTGCTGGAACTCAAGGCGATGGAGCAAAAGATGGTGACCGTCAAGGCCGAAGAAATGGCGCAATCCATCAGCACCAACGGCCGTGTCGCGCTGTACGGCCTGTACTTTGACTCGGGCAAGGCCGATGTCAAACCCGAATCCAAGGACACGCTGGACCAGATTGCCAAGCTGCTGAGCACATCCCCCGCGCTGAAGCTGCTGGTCGTGGGCCATACCGACAACGTGGGTGAGTTCGCGTCCAACATGGACCTGTCCAAGCGCCGGGCCGACGCGGTCATCACCATTCTGGCCAGCCAGTACAAGGCCGACCGCAAGCGCTTGACGCCGGTGGGCGTGTCATTTGCCAGCCCCATCGCGCCCAACACCAGCGAAGACGGCAAGGCCAAGAACCGCCGCGTGGAGCTGGTGCCGAACAACTGACGGTGGGGGAATCGCGCTCCAGCCCTCGACGGTACTGCGTAGTCTGCTACTAAAACAGTAGCACCCCTACGGACTAGGGCGGTTCCAAAGCCGCACGCCACGCCGCCAACTTGTGCGCGAACGGCACAGCGTGCGCCGGGCTGGTAGACGGCAGGCGCACATAGTCCACCCCCTTGACCGACAAACCCGGCAGCACATGCCGGGTAAAGCTGTTTTGCGCCTCGGTGCCGTTGAAACACACACGGGCGATGCTTGGGTGTTCGGCAAAAAATGCGGTGAAGTCATTGGGGATGCGCGTACCAGACTGAATGGCGCTGTCCAGGCTGCCGGGGCGCACACAGCTCTGCAACACATCCCACACCGCAAAGCCCGCACGGGTCAGCGCGTCCACCCGCTCGGCATAGGGCGCTTGCGCGTCGAAGCCCGCAATGTTGGCCATGATGGGCCAAAAATGGTTGCGCGGATGCGCGTAATACTGCTGCGCCGTCAGCGATGCCACGCCCGGCATGCTGCCCAGTACCAGCGCACGGGCCTGGGGCCGTGCCAGCGGGGGAAAGCTGGTGACCAGGCTCATGCCGCCAACCCGCTGCAGCCAGTACCTAAGCCACAGTTCACGGAGCCGCGGCCACGCAGTGGGCGGCCAGAAGGTCGGCCTCACGCTCCGGGGTAAGAGCCGCCGTGGACTGGGCGGCAGCGCCAGCCCCTTGCGCCCAGGCCAGCGTGTCGCGCGCCGTCTCCACCCACGGTCGGGTACTCAGGCCGGCATCCACAGCGCGCTGGCTGCTGGCCAGCAGCATGCCGCCGAAATCCGCATCGTCCTCAGGAATCCACAACGGCAAACCGGTCCACGGCGCGACGTTGGCATCCACCAACTCTTGGTCGCCACACCACACCAGTTCCGCCGCCGGGTCAGTGGCTGGCTGGCAGGCCTGCAGCAGAGATGCCATGCTGCCCGACGGGCCAATGCCGTGGATGGCGCCCGGCGTGCGCTGCAAGGCCAATTGCACACACCACTGGGCCAGGTCGCGCACATCGATGAACTGCACCGGCCGCTGGGGTCGCCCCGGTGCCAGCACCTTGCCGCCACGGGCCAGGCGTGAGGGCCAGTAGGTAAAGCGGCCTGTCGGGTCGTAAGGTCCGACGATCAGGCCTGGCCGCAGGATGGAAACCCGCCCCGGCATCGCGGCGGCAATCGCCTCTTCCGCCCGGGCCTTGCAGCCGCCGTAGCCATCAACCGCGCTGGTGACCGGCGCGGTCTCGTCATAGGCCAGACCCGGCGCGAAACGGGCATAGACCGAAATGGTCGACACAAATACATAGTGGCCCACCTGGTCGCGCAAGGCGTCGGCTGCGCGCTGCAGCTGCGCCGGGGTGTAGCCGCTGCAATCCACGACGGCGTCGAAGTGGCGGCCTGTGAGCGCGCTGAGGTCGCCGTCGCGGTCGCCACGCAACTGCTCAACCGGTTGTGCGAACTGCAGGTCACGGCTGCCGCGGTTCAGCAACGTGACCTCCCAGCCCGCCGCCAGTGCCGCGTCCACTACGTGGCGACCCAGGAACACCGTGCCGCCCAGGATCAAAAGTTTGTTCGCCATTGCCGTCTCCCCGCCGAAAGTTTCAAACACCTGAGCATAATCGGCAGCCTCAGTCTCCACACAGCACCATGCGCGCCCTGATCGACTTCGCCGCCATCCAGGCCCCACCCCCGCTGCCACACGCACACACGCCAACGCCCGGCAAAGCGCTGCCGGCAGGCTCGGGCGCGTTGCGCGTGGCGTTTGGCGAACCCGTTGAAGTGCTGGAGGCCCGTTCTCTGAACGAAGTGAAGAACGTGTTGCAGGCTGTGGAAGAACGCGCGCTGCGCGGCCAATGGTGTGTGGGCTACGTGCGCTATGAGGCGGCGCCCGCCTTTGACAGCGCGCTGGCCGTTCACCCGGCGACGGGACCACTGGCGTGGTTTGGCGTGCACGACGCGCCGCTACCCTCGGCCGAAGAGGCGCCCAGCGCACCGCCCGCGGACACTCCCCAGAACACGGCCGACACGGCTGGCGGCACCCGCCGCGCCACGTGGCAGCCCGGCATGGCGCGCGCACCGTTCGACGCGGCCCTAAGCCGTCTGCACCAAGCCATAACCGACGGCGAGATTTACCAGGCCAACTTCACCGCGCGCAATGAGGGCCAACTGCACGTGCCGCCCTGGGAGCTGTTCACCGCGATGCGCCAGGCCCAGCCCGGCGGCTTTGCGGCCTATATCGATACCGGCGACGAGCAGGTGCTGTCCGTTTCCCCCGAGCTGTTCTTTGACTGGCACGACGGCCATATCGTGACCCGCCCGATGAAGGGCACAGCCCCGCGCGGCCGCACGCCGGACGAAGACACCGCACTCGCTGCCGCCCTGCGCAGTTCACCCAAGGAACGTGCCGAAAACGTCATGATCGTGGACCTGATCCGCAACGACCTGTCGCGCCTGGCCCAGCCGTTTTCGGTGACGGTGGACGGCCTGTGCCGGGTACAGGCCTTGTCCACCGTGTGGCAGATGGTGACCGATGTGCACGCCGACACGCGGCCCGGCACCCGCCTGGTCGATGTGTTCACTGCGCTCTTCCCCTGCGGCTCGGTTACCGGCGCGCCCAAGGTGCAGGCCATGCGGCTGATCCGCGAACTGGAGAACACGGACCGCGCCGTGTACTGCGGCGCCGTCGGCGTGGTGCGCCCCGGCGGCAGCGCTACCTTCAACGTGCCGATCCGCACCGTGCTGGCCCAGGGCAGCCACCTGCGCACCGGCACCGGCAGCGGCATCACGTCGGACGCCGAAGCGGCTGGCGAATGGCAGGAGTGGCGCCACAAGCAGACCTACCTGACGCGGGCCAGCCAGTCCTTTGAACTCCTGGAAACGCTGGCCTTGAACGATGGCGTTTTGCAACATGTGGGTGCACACTTGGCGCGCATGGCCGCCTCTGCCACGCACTTTGGCTTTGCATGGCGGCCAGAGGCTGTGCAACAAACATTGGCTGCGCTCAGCCAGCAACACCCCAGCGGTGACTGGCGCGTGCGCCTGCTGCTGGATGTTGCGGGCACACCCCGCGTCGAGGCCTTTGCGCTGCCCGCCACCCCCTCCACCGTGCGCTTGCAACTGGCCGCAAGCCCCCTGCTACAAGCGACCAGTGAATTTGTACGCCACAAGACCACGCGGCGAGCCCATTACGAGCAGTTTGCGCCCACTAACCCCACCATATTCGACACCGTGCTGTGGAACACCAACGGTGAAATTACCGAATGCACCCGCGGCAATATCGCGCTGCTGCTGGACGGCCGCTGGGTTACTCCGGCGGCCGGCTGCGGCCTGTTGCCCGGTGTGGGACGCGCGCACTGGCTGGCTGAAAAGCGGTTGGAGGAAGCAGTGGTGCACCTGAACGATCTGCAGCGAGTAGACGCCATGGCCTTTGTCAACAGCCTGCGCGGCTGGGTGGATTCCGTGTGGGATGCGCCACCGCAAGTGCAGAACCTGCCCACCAGTTGGGACGACGGCGAACACGGCGCGCTGCAGCCCGGCTAGGGCCCTCGGTGCCAGTGCGTTCTGCGCAGGTCAAGGAGGAGCCCGCGCAGCGGGCGGGGGACACGGAGCAGAATGCACTGGCACCGAGGCTCCTAGCCAGGCCTCCAAGCCAAATCACCCGCTAGCCCTCATAAAACCTGCATGAGCAGCTATCCAAACAATAGCAAACTCAAACCACAGGCGCGATACGCAGCGGTATCGTCACCGGCCCATCGTTGACCAGGCTAACCTGCATATCAGCCGCAAAGACGCCCGTTTGCACCACGCCATGCGCACGCCGCGCGGCGTCCACAAAGCCGTCAAACAAACGCCGGCCATCCTCCGGCGCAGCGGCCCCTGTAAAGCTGGGCCGGTTGCCGCCGCGCACATCTGCAGCCAGCGTGAACTGGCTGACAATCAACAGGCCGCCCACGGTGCCCGCGCCGTCCATGTCCTGCAGGCTGTTATTCATCTTGCCGTTGGCGTCGCTGAAGATACGCAGCTTCAAAATCTTGGCCAGCAGCTTGTCGCCCTGGGCCTGCGTGTCGCCCTGCTCGGCGCAGACCAGCACCAGCAGGCCGGGGCCAATCGCACCAACCGTCTCGCCACCCACCTCAACGCGGGCCGAACGGACACGCTGCAGCACAGAGATCATAAGAAGAAAATGCCGCTAGCCCTCGTGGAATAAGCGCAAGAAGCTCCTGATTTCATAGCAAAAGCGAAAGAACTCACGCCAACGTCACCCGCGCGAACTTGCGCTTGCCGACCTGCAATACGTAGGTGCCAGCACCCAGCTTCAGGCCCTTGTCGCTGACCACGTTGGAGTCCACACGCACACCGCCACCGTCGATCAGGCGGTTGCCTTCGCCGCTGCTGGCAGCCAGCCCGGCAGACTTCAGCAACGCGGCAATGCCAAGCGCGGCACCGCCCTCGCCCAGCGGCAAGGTGATTTCGTCGATCTGGTCCGGCACGCCACCCTTGCTGCGGTTGATGAAATCCTGCTCCGCTGCATCGGCCGCGGCAGCGTTGTGGAAACGGGCCGTGATTTCCTTGGCCAGCGCCACCTTGGCGTCCTTGGGGTTGCGGCCGCCGGCCACTTCCGCCTTCAGCGCGGCAATCTCCGCCTCGGGCTTGAAGCTCAGCAGCGTGTACCACTTCCACATCAGCACGTCGGAGATCGACAGCACCTTGGCGAACATGGTGTTGGCGTCCTCGCTGATGCCGATGTAGTTGTTCTTGCTCTTGGACATCTTCTCGACGCCGTCCAGGCCTTCGAGCAGCGGCATCGTCAAGATGCACTGCGGCTCCTGGCCATACTCTGCCTGCAAGGTGCGGCCCATCAGCAGGTTGAACTTCTGGTCGGTGCCGCCCAGTTCCAAGTCGCTTTTAAGCGCTACCGAGTCGTAACCCTGCATCAGCGGGTACAAAAACTCGTGCACGGCGATCGGCGTGCCGGCCTTGAAGCGGTCGTGGAAATCGTTGCGCTCCATCATGCGGGCCACGGTGTAGCGGCTGGCCAGCTGGATCATGCCGCGCGCGCCCAGCGGGTCGCTCCATTCGCTGTTGTAGCGCAGCTCGGTCTTGGTCGGGTCCAGAATCTTGTCGGCCTGGGCGCGGTAGGTTTCGGCGTTCACCTTGATCTGCTCGGCCGTCAGCGGCGGGCGGGTGCTGTTGCGGCCACTGGGGTCGCCAATCATGCTGGTAAAGTCGCCGATCAAAAAGATAACGGTATGGCCCAAGTCCTGCAGCTGCCGCATCTTGTTCAGCACCACGGTGTGGCCGATGTGGATGTCGGGCGCGGTCGGGTCCAGGCCCAGCTTGATGCGCAGCGGCGTGCCGGTGGCCTCGGATTTCGCCAGTTTTTTGACCCATTCGTCTTGGGGCAGCAGCTCATCCACCCCACGCAAGGTTACGGCCAGCGCCTCGCGGACACGGTCGCTTACAACTAACAGGGAACTTGGGGGTTGATTCATAAGGGTTTTTATCGATGTGTCTGTGCGGCAGGCCGCTATACTAGCCTTCCTCCTGCAACCGCTCTTGGTGGTCAGCGGCGTGATTTTAGTCGCGACAGCGTTGCAGTTTGGGGTGTAGTGCCGCACGGCCTCACCCCCAAATCCATGGAGCCCGAATTTTGATACAACGCCTGCTACAGGCCGCAGAGGGCGCTTTTGCCTCCGCTGCCAGCCTTGTCCATAGCCATCCCAAACAACTCAGCATCGCCATAACCGCACTCTTTTTGGGCGGTGCCGGTGCAACCTACGCAGTGGCGTCTCTGGCGCCCGACGCTTCGAATTTGCCAGTGCGCACCGTCGTTGAAGACGTGCAGCCGCTGCCCATTCCGGGTCAGTTTGACGCCCTGCAAACCCAGGCCATGCGCCTGTACCGATCAGACACCACACGCTCTGCTGACACAGCTGAATCACTCCTCAGGCGCTTGGGCGTCTACGACCCGCAGGCCGCCGCATTCATCCGCTCTGACACCGTAGTTCAGCAAACGCTGATGGGCCGTGCCGGACGCAATGTCACGGTAGAGGCCAGTGAAGGCAATACGCTGCTGAAGCTCAGCGCACGCTGGAGCCCGGACGACAACGGCACGTTCAAGCGCCTGACGGTGGAAAAGACTGCTAGCGGCTTCCAGTCCAAGCTCGAAACCCTGCCCATGACCGCATCATCGCGTCTGGCCGGTGGCACGATCAATACCTCGCTGTTTGCGGCAACCGACGATGCGCGCATTCCCGATACCGTTGCGGTCCAGCTGGCCGAGATTTTCGCGGGCGATATCGACTTCCACCGCGCCCTGCGCAAGGGCGACCGCTTTGCTGTGACCTATGAAACACTGGAAGGCGATGGCGAGCCCATGCGCGCTGGGCGGGTGCTGAGCGCCGAGTTTGTCAACGCGGGCAAGAGCTTCCAGGCCATGTGGTTCCAGGAGCCGGTGGCCAGCGGCGGCGCGGCGGCATCTACGGCCAGCCATACCCTGACCAAGGGCGGCTACTACACGCTGGCGGGTGAGAGCCTGCGCCGGGCGTTCCTGGCATCGCCCATGGAATTCTCGCGCGTCACCAGCGGCTTCAAAATGCGCTTCCACCCCATTTTGCAAACCTGGCGTGCCCACTTGGGTGTGGACTATGCCGCGCCCACGGGTACGGCGGTGCGCAGTGTGGGTGATGGTGTCGTGGAATTTGCCGGTACACAAAATGGCTTTGGCAACGTGGTCATGGTCAAGCACCGCAACAACAATGTGACGGTGTATGCGCATTTGAGCCGCATCAACGTGCGCACCGGCCAAAGCGTGAGCCAGAGCCAGAACGTGGGCGCTGTCGGTCAAACCGGCTGGGCCACTGGCCCACACCTGCACTTTGAATTCCGCATCAATGGCGCGCACAAAGACCCGCTGACGATTGCCAAGCAAAGCGAATCTGTGCCGGTCACGGCATCGGCCCGTGCCGCATTCGACCAGCTTGCGGCCCAAGTGCGCATGCAATGGGTTGCCGCGGCAAGTATGCAGTCGGGCAGCGCGCAGTAGGTCGGACCCAGGGTCTCACCGTGTCGGGTTTGTACATCGGCCTGATGTCGGGCACCTCGCTGGACGGGGTAGATGCGGTGCTGGTGGATTTTGATGCGCCGCAGGCGGCGCGGGTGCTCGGGCATGCGAGCGCGCCCCTGCCAGCCCCGCTGCGGGCCGAACTATTGGCCCTCAACGCCCCGACCGACAACGAGCTGCACCGTGCGGCACTGGCCGCCAACGGTCTGGTGCGCCTTTACGCCGAACAAGTCCACACGCTGTTGCAACAATGCGGTGTCGAAGCTGCGGCTGTGAGCGCCATAGGCGCACATGGCCAGACGGTGCGCCACCGGCCACAGGAATTTGATGGCACGGGTTACACCTTGCAACTCAATAACCCGTCCTTGCTGGCCGAGTTGTGCGGCATCTCCGTCGTGGCGGACTTTCGCAGCCGCGACGTGGCGGCAGGTGGCCAGGGCGCGCCGCTGGTGCCACCGTTCCACCAGGCTTTTTTCGGTCCTATTGCGCCGCAAGTCGGCGTCCTCAACATCGGTGGGATATCCAACATCACGCTGGTCGGTTGCCAACCAGACAAGCCTTTGCTCGGATTTGACTGTGGCCCAGGGAATGCGCTGATGGACACCTGGTGCCAGCAGCACACCGGCGCTTCTTTTGATCGAGATGGCGCCTGGGCCGCCGGTGGTACCGTGATTACGCCCATGCTGCTGCGCATGCTGCGCGAACCCTTCTTTCAGCGCAAACCACCCAAAAGTACCGGACGGGACCTATTCAACGCCCCCTGGCTGCAAAGCCAGCTCCGGGGTTTCGAGGCCAATGCCGCGCAAGACATACAAGCCACGCTCACCGAACTCACGGCCCAGTCTTGCGCACGCAGTATCGAAACCAGCGCTTCAAACCTGAACACGCTGATCGTGTGCGGCGGCGGCGCGCTCAACTTGCATCTCATGCACCGTATCACCGCCCTACTGCCCCAGTGCCAGGTCCACACCTCTGACCACTACGCGCTTCCCCCTTTGCAAGTGGAAGCCACCGCGTTCGCCTGGTTGGCGAAGCAGGCGTTAGAGCGGCGCCCGGGTAGCGTGCCAGATGTAACCGGGGCCAAAGGCCCACGCATACTGGGCGCGCTGTATTGCGCAGGCTGACACGCCAATCTCGTCCGATAGTGCGGGCGCTAAAATCGCGTCAATGGAAGCACCCACCTTGATACACCTGCCCCTTGGCGCTCTTTTAGTAGCGCGGGGACTCATTGACACCAAAGACATCGACAAAGCTCTGGCCTTTCAGCGTCAATTCAAAGGTCGTCTTGGGGCTATTTTGGTTCGCATTGGAGCCATTTCGGAGGATACCCTTCTGCCGGTGCTTGCCGAGCAACTGCAGCTGCAACTGATCAACTCCGAGGAGTTACCCCACAGCCAGGAATCCATACTTCAAGCGGTTGAGACAAGCAAACTCCCGCCTGCCTGGTTTTTAGACCAGCGTGCAGTGCTTTGGGAAGATGCCGACGAAGCCATCCACTGCGCCTCGCGCAACCCCATCGACAGCAACCTGCGCGAAACCTTGTCTGCGGCCTTTGCGTCACGACAGATCATCTGGCTCCTGGCCAAGACCCATGACATCGATGGCACTTTGCGCTTGCTGGAGTCGCAAGATGCGTCGCAACCGCTGGATGAGATAGCCCATCTTCGTGAACTTGCGGAAGAGGCCCCGGTTGTTGAACTGGTCAACAATCTGTTGTCCCAGGCAATAGAAGAAGACGCGTCTGACGTTCATCTGGAGCCAGAAGAACGGCTATTCGCGGCCCGCTACCGAATAGATGGCGTGTTGCACACGCGTATGACCCTGCCGCGCGAGCGATTTGATGCCGTGGCGTCACGCATCAAATTGATATCTGGAATGGATATTGCAGAACGCCGCCTGCCGCAGGATGGCCGAATTTCCACGCGCGCCAGCGGATCAGAAATGGATATTCGGGTCTCTTGTGTCCCGGGTGTGCATGGCGAGTCCATCGTGATGCGCCTGCTGCCCAAAGAGCGCAAGGATTTGAACCTCGATGCGATGGGCATGGAACCAGATCACCTGCAGCAGTTCACCCGCTGGGTCAATGAACCGCACGGAATTTTGCTGGTCACTGGCCCCACCGGTTCCGGCAAAAGCACCACGCTGTATGCCGGCCTGGAAAAGGCCAACGATCGCACCCGCAAGATCATCACCGTGGAAGACCCGGTGGAATACAAGATGGGTGGCATCACGCAAATACAGACGCAAAGCGATATTGGTTACACCTTTGCCAGAGCGTTGCGGGCCATCCTTCGCCAAGACCCGGACATCATCATGATCGGTGAGATCCGCGATCTGGAGACAGCAGAAATCGCCGTGCAGTCTGCGCTAACCGGCCACATGGTGCTGTCCACCTTGCACACCAACGATTCCCTGAGCGCGTTTACACGACTGCTGGATATGGGCGTAGAACCGTTTTTAGTCGCATCTGCCGTTCGAGCCGTTCAGGCCCAGCGCCTGGTACGCAAACTCTGCGGCGCCTGTGCTGTACCCACCACCCCACCCAAGAGCCTGCTGGATGTGGTCGCCGAAATCGAAACACGCGAGCCGCAACTATTTACTACGCCTGCACAGTGGAAGACTGCGAAAGGCTGTCCGCAGTGCCGCGGTAGTGGGTACCGGGGGAGAATCGGAATATTTGAATTTTTGGAGGTTACGCCGAACATACAGGACGCCATCATGCGTCAACTGCCTGCTGGTGAATTGCTCCAGATTGCAAAAGCCCAAGGCTATCGCAGCCTGCGCGAAGATGGCCTCATCAAAGCCCGCCGGGGCCTTACAGCCACCGATGAAGTGTTGCGTGTTACGGGGCTCGTTGAAACCCTGGATGCCATCTGATGGACTTCAACTACCAAGCCGCCAACGGGCAGGGAGAAGTATTAACCGGGCAACTCAATGCCGCCAACGAACGCGATGCGCTGCGTTCCCTGCAGCAACAGAATCTGAAGCCCATCCATATCGAGGCAGTCGTCTCCACGGAAAACTCCGCCGGCGGCAATAACAAGAAGGCCAGCGCCCAAGACAAGACCCTGGTCATGCAGGAACTGACCACCTTGCTCAACGCCGGTGTGCCGCTGGCCGAGTCAGTCGCATCCATCAGCAGCGCGCATGCAGGTTCGTCAGTGGGTGTCGCATTTGGCAAGGCGCTGGTCGCCTTGCAGGCCGGGCAGCGCTTCTCGGTCGCGCTCCAGGCAACCGACCTGGAGCTGCCAAACTTTGTCTACCAAATGGTTGCAGCCGGTGAACTCACCGGCAAACTGGGTGACTCCTTGCAGACCGCCGTGGTGCAGATGGAGTACCAGGACCGGACCCGCCAGGAAATGCGCAATGCCCTGACCTATCCCGCCATACTGGTGTTCTCCGGCATTGCGGCCACATTGTTGGTATTCATTGTGGTGGTCCCCAAGTTTGCCAATCTGCTCAAGGGCAATACGGCCCACGTACCCTGGATTTCTCAACTGGTCATCGGGACCGGCATGTTCGTCCAGTCCCATTTGGTTTGGGTGGGCATGATCACCCTGGCGCTGGTAATGGGCATTGCTGCAAGCCTGAAAAACCCCGTTCTTCGTTCCCGCGGATACGAATTTTTGGTGCGCGTGCCCTTGCTCGGGCAGTGGATACTTGAGACGGAAATGGGCCAATGGGCATCCATGCTGAGCGCTTTGCTCGGCAGCAAAGTACCTTTGATCACAGCCATGGAACTCGCCCTCTCAGGAGTCAAAATCAGCCGCCTGCGCAACAGCCTGCAACAAGTTCTGCGTGAGGTTCGTTCCGGTAGCCGGATCGCGGACGCCTTGGCCACCAACAAGGCACTGGAAGCAACCGGCATCAATTTGGTGCGGGTAGGCGAACGCTCCGGAGAACTCGCCCCCATGCTCGGCGCCTTGGCCCGGCTCTACGAAAATGCGGGCCGCGATAGAATGAAGCGCTTCCTGCTACTGCTTGAACCCATCGCCATACTGTTGATCGGCACTGTCATTGGCGTCATCATGGTGGCAATCATGTTGGCGGTAACCAGTATGAACGACAGTGTGTCCTGAATCGCAAACCATATACCCATGAAATACCCATCCCGCCCGTCGCAAGGTTTTACGCTCATTGAAATGCTGGTCGTGCTGGTCATCATTGGCATGCTTGCCGGACTGGTCGGACCCAAGCTGTTTGGTCGTGTGGACAGCTCCAAGATCAAAACAGCCGAAGTGCAGGTCAAGATGTTCAAGGGAGCGCTAGAAACTTTTCGACTCGATGTGGGCCGCCTGCCTACCCAGGCAGAAGGGCTGCTGGTTTTGAACCAGGTACCTGCTGAAGAACGTGCCAAGGCGCGCTGGCGTGGTCCCTATCTCGACCAGGATGTCCCAATGGACCCCTGGGGCAACCCCTACCTTTACAGCCTCCCCGGCGCGGGTGGCCAGCCATTCGCACTTTACTCACTTGGGGCAGACGGCAAGCGTGGCGGGGAAGGGACGGATGCCGACATCGGTCTGCTGCCACAAGCCCAATAGGCCGCGTTCGCCAGGGTTCACGTTAATTGAAATCCTGGTTGTTCTGGTCATCGTCGGCTTGCTTGCCGGCGTGGCCTTACCCAAGCTGTTTCTTCTATCGCAACGCTACGCGATCGCGGCCGACCGCGACAAGCTGCTGACCGATATCGGCAACCTTGGCTACAGTGCCTACACCCTTGGTAAGACGGTGGAGCTGGTGTCCAGCAACGGCGTCGCTACACAACCCAATGCCGTCTCCGTACCCGGCGGCTGGCGTATTGAAGTCCCCAAAGCCATCCGCTTCAATTTCAACGGCATTTGCTCGGGCGGCACCTTGGCTTTGATCAACCCAGAGGGTGTGCGAGAGAACTTCCAGCTCGTCGCACCGGCCTGCAAACCAGTCGCCCCGGGCAGCGCGCCATGATGAAGCGCCAAAAAGGTTTTACGCTGATAGAGGCCATCGTCGCGCTGGTACTGATGGCCACCACGGGCATGGCACTGTTCAGTTGGGTCAACGGCAACATCATCACGCTGCAGCGGGTACAGGCCAGCAATGCCCAAACCGCCGCTACCGCCAATGCGCTGGAGTATCTGCAAACCGTCAACCCTATGCTAACTCCCGAGGGATCTACGACACTGGGCGACCATAAGTTGCACTGGAAGTCTGAACCAACCACTGAAGCGCGCGATGGCGCCAGCTACCCCACAGGTACCAGCCTCTATCAGTTGGCGATGTACCAAACCCAGGTCGACATACAAACAGACGATGGCAAAGATTGGTTCAGCTTCAAGCTTCAACAAGTGGGTTACAAGAAGGTCCGAGAAATTCGCCCACCGTTCTAAGCCAGACATGATGCGCATCCAACGTGGTTTTACCCTGATAGAAATGCTGGTCGTCCTCATTATGGTGGCTATGATCAGCAGCGTGCTTTTTCAGGCGCTTGAGCGCAGCTACAGCCTGCAACGGCGCTTTGGCACCGAACTATTCAAGGTCCAACAGGGGCAAATGGCCACTGACTGGTACCGGCAAACCGTGCAGGGCCTCTATCCAGACCAGCTTGGCGCGAGCAACACCTTTCACGGTGACGCCAGCAGCTTCTCCGGTTTGACAACCAACCCGCTGGGAGACGATCATGGAGCACCAACCCCTTTTCAGTGGACGCTTGTCATTCATCCCGACCGGAACAACACCGAACTGACTTACCGCGACAGCGGGCCGCCAACGACGCTGCTCACTTGGCGAGGTACCGATGCCAAATTCGTCTACTTGGACGAGCAGCAGGTCACACACGACCGCTGGCCGCCACCACTGGGCCTGTTTCCGCAGTTGCCCCGGCAAATTCACGTAGAAGCAAAAGACGATGGCGAACGCATTTCCATCTTCGCATCACCGAGGGGGCCAACCGATCCTGAGCCGCGGCCACAAGATGTCTTTGGCGTTAACCCATGAACA
>NZ_JANXUQ010000175.1 GCF_025356155.1 Rhodoferax sp.
ACATCACCCAGCTGGACCTGACCAATAACCGCCTGGTGCCTAACGCCATGGAGCCGCGCGCCGCCATCGGCACCTACAACCGTGCGACCGAAGAATATGTGCTGCACGTGGCCAACCAGAACCCGCACGTGGAGCGCCTCCTGATGACGGCCTTTGTGCTGGGCCTGCCCGAGCACAAGGTGCGCGTGATTGCGCCCGATGTGGGTGGTGGCTTCGGCTCCAAGATCTACCTGTATGGTGAAGATGTGGCGCTGACCTGGGCCTCCAAGCAGGTCAACCGTAGCATCAAGTGGACCTGCGAGCGCAGCGAGTCCTTCCTGACCGATGCCCATGGCCGCGACCATGTGAGCCACGCCGAAATGGCGATGGACAAGGATGGCAAGTTCCTCGCCATGCGGGTGCACACCGATGCCAATCTGGGCGCTTACCTATCTACCTTTTCCACCGCGGTGCCGACCATCCTCTACGCCACCTTGCTCGCCGGCCAGTACACCTGTCCGCTGATCCATGTGGAGGTGGATGCCTGGTTCACCAACACGGTGCCGGTCGATGCCTACCGCGGCGCAGGCCGCCCCGAGGCGACCTACCTGTTGGAGCGCCTGGTCACCCGCTGCGGCTGGGAGCTGGGTCTGGCGCAAGATGAAATCCGCAAACGCAACTTCATCAACAGCTGGCCGTACCAGACCCCGGTCGCACTGACCTACGACGCCGGTGACTACCTGGGCTGCATGACCAAAGCGCAGGCGCTGGGAGACACTGCAGGGTTTGAAGCCCGCAAGGCAGCCAGCAAGGCCAAGGGCATGTTGCGCGGCATGGGTTACTCCAGCTACATCGAAGCATGTGGCCTGGCACCCAGCAACATTGCAGGTGCCTTGGGCGCCCGTGCGGGCCTGTTTGAGTGTGGCGAGGTGCGCGTACACCCCACGGGCAGCGTGACCGTGTTCACTGGCTCACACAGCCACGGCCAGGGGCATGAGACCACGTTTGCCCAAGTGGTGGCAGCGCGGCTGGGCATTGCGGTGGACGCGGTGGACATCGTGCACGGTGACACCGGCCGCGTGCCGTTCGGCATGGGCACCTACGGTTCGCGCTCCATCTCGGTGGGCGGTGCGGCCATCATGAAGGCGCTGGACAAGATCGAGACCAAGGCCAAGAAAATTGCGGCGCACCTGATGGAGGCCAGCGATGCCGATGTGGAGTTTGCCAACGGCGAGTTCACCGTCAAGGGAACCGACAAAAAGGTGACTTTCGGCCAGGTGGCGCTCACCGCCTATGTGCCGCACAACTACCCGCTGGACAAGCTGGAGCCCGGGCTGAACGAGACCGCGTTTTACGACCCGACCAACTTCACCTTCCCCAGCGGAACCTACATCTGCGAGGTCGAGATCGACCCCATGACGGGCAAGACCCGCATCGACAAGTTCACCGCGGTGGACGACTTCGGCACCATCATCAACCCCATGATTGTGGAAGGCCAGGTGCACGGTGGGCTGGTGCAAGGCATAGGCCAGGCCCTGCTGGAAAACTGCGTGTATGACAAGGAGACAGGTCAGCTGCTGACTGGCTCGTTCATGGACTACACCATGCCGCGCGCCGATGACTTCCCCGACTTCAAAATCGACAACATCTGCACACCCTGCACCCACAACCCGCTGGGCACCAAGGGCTGCGGCGAGGCTGGTGCCATCGGCTCGCCCCCGGCTGTCATCAACGCGGTGCTGGATGCGCTGCGCGAGGTGGGCGTCAAGGACTTCGACATGCCCGCATCCCCCCACCGCGTGTGGGAAGCCATTCAGGCGGCCAAGGCTTAAGCACAGGAGACACAGACCATGTATGCATTTACTTTAGAGCGTCCCGCCACAGTGCAAGAGGCTGCCAAGCTGGCCGCCAGCGGCACCACGGTGCTGGCCGGCGGGCAGACCCTGCTGGCCTCCATGAAGCTGCGCCTGTCGCAACCGGGTGCGGTGGCCGACTTGGGCGGCATCCAGGAATTGGCCGGCATCAAGCGCGATGGCAACGCCATCGTCATCGGTTCCATGACCCGCCACATCGATGTAGCCAACAGTGCCGACGTCAAAGCGGCCATTCCGGGCCTGGCCGATCTGGCCGCCCATATCGGCGACAAGCAGGTGCGCGCCATGGGCACGATGGGTGGCTCGGTGGCCAACAGCGACCCCGCAGCGTGTTACCCCAGTGCCGTGCTGGCCCTGGGCGCGACCATCCACACCACCACGCGCAAGATTGCGGCAGACGACTTCTTTGTCGGCATGTTCGCCACCGCGCTGGAAGAGGGCGAGCTGATCACCGCGATCAGCTTCCCCATTCCCAAACGCAGCGTCTACCTGAAGTTCAACCAGCCCGCCTCGCGCTTTGCACTGGTGGGCGTGTACGTTGCGCAGACCGACAGCGGCGTGCGCGTGGCGGTGACCGGTGCGGGCCAGTGTGTGTTCCGCCACAAGGGGCTGGAAGACGCGCTCAACAAGAGCTTCACCGTGGCGGCAGCCGCTGCCGTGCCGATCGATGCCAGCGCGCTGAATGCCGATATCCACGCAACGGCCGCTTACCGTGCCAACCTGATCAGCGTGCAGACCCAGCGCGCCGTGGCCAAGCTGTTGGGCTAGGGCCTGCAACACACAAGCCCCGCGGTCCGGAAGACGCGGGGCTTTTGTGCCTCTAGCCCTCGTGGAATATACGTATGACGCTCCTGAATCAATAGCAAAGCAAAACAAAGGCCCTCATGGCAGTGTTCCCCACCATCGACGCACTGATCGCCGCCCTGCAGGCCGCTGGCTACTACGCAGACCGGCGCCTGGCCACGGCCGTGTTTCTGGCGCTCAAGCTGCAGCGCCCCTTGCTGCTCGAAGGTGAGCCCGGTGTCGGCAAGACCGAACTCGCCAAGGCGCTGGCCACGGCGCTGCAGCGCGCGTTGATACGCCTGCAGTGTTACGACGGGCTGGAGCAACGCGAAGCGCTCTATGAATGGAACTATGCCGCGCAGTTGTTGCATATGCGAGCCGCTCAAGGAATGGACGCCGCACTCGATACCGACCGCGTGGAACGCGAGGTCTACCAGGAGCGCTACCTGATCCGTCGCCCTCTGCTGCAAGCACTGCAGGCGCCGCTGCCCGGTGCCGTGTTGCTGATCGACGAGGTGGACCGGGCCGACGAGCCCTTCGAAGCGTTTTTGCTGGAGTACCTGGGCGAGTACCAGGTCAGCGTTCCCGAGATGGGCACCGTGCGGGCCAACGTGACGCCGGTCACCATCCTCACCAGCAATCGCACGCGCGAGCTCAA
Organism: Rhodoferax sp.; assembly: GCF_025356155.1. Taxonomy (GTDB): domain Bacteria; phylum Pseudomonadota; class Gammaproteobacteria; order Burkholderiales; family Burkholderiaceae_C; genus Allorhodoferax. The sequence continues at coordinate 3,295 of NZ_JANXUQ010000175.1, forward strand.
CGACGCCGTCAAGCGCCGCTGCCTGTACCACTGGCTGGACTATCCCGAGCGCGCGCGCGAGCTCAACATCATCCGCGCCCAGGTACCACAGGCTACCGAGGCGCTGACCGCCCAGGTGGCCTCCGTGGTGAGCCGCCTGCGCAGCCAGCCCTTTGTCAGCAGCTTCCAGCGTGCGCCCGGCATTGCCGAGAGTGTGGAGTGGGCCAAGGCCCTGCTGGCGTTGGACACGCTGGTGCTGGACCCCGAGCTGCTGACCGACACGGCCGGCATTTTGTTCAAGCAGCGTGACGACGTGGCGGCGCTGAACCACCAACTGGCCACCGACCTGCTGGCGCCGGCGGATAGCGACGATGTGGCTTGACGCAAAATTGAGCGCCGCCGGGCCGCCCCAAGGCGCGAGGGCCCCCTTTGGGGGGCAGCGACCCGCGAAGCGGCGGAGCGTGGGGGCCTGAATGCAGCTTGGCGATGCGCGGGTCGGCAAGTTCAGCGACAACCTCGCGGCTTTCGGGCGCACCTTGCGCCGGGCGGGTGTGCGGATCGATCCCGCGCGCATCGCATTGGCGGCGGATGCTGCACTCACCGTGGGCCTGGACCGGCGTGAAGACCTGAGCGCCGCCCTCGAGGCCGTGCTGATCAGCCGCGAGCAGGACCGGCTGGTCTACCGCGAGTTGTTCGATGCCTTTTTCCGCGACCCGAATATGGCGCACAAGCTGCTCGCCCAATTGCTGCCCAGCGCCCAAGGCAAGGCCGAGCCTAGCAAGCGCCGCCCCCGTGTGCGTGAGGCGCTGTCCCCCCAGCACGCTTTTGGCAAGCAGGCCCAGCCCAAGCCCGAGGACGACAAGGTGGACTTTGATGCTGCCATGACAGCGAGCGATCTGCAGCGCTTGAAACACGCGGACTTCAACGCCCTGGGCGCCAGCGAATACCGCCTGGTCGAGCGCCTGGCGCGCGCCGTGCGCCTGCCCCTGCCCACCTTCGCCGCGCGCCGCAGCCGCCCCGGCGTGCGCGGGCGCGCACTGCACTGGTCGGGTGTGATGCAGTCGGCCGTGCGCACGGGCGGCGAACCGCTGCACCTGCCACGTCTGCAGCGGCTGCAACAGCCTTTGCCCTTGCTGGTGTTGGTGGATGTGTCGGGCTCCATGGAGCGCTATGCGCGCCTGCTGCTGGCTTTTTTGCACGCTGCCACCAGCCGCCAGGCCATGGGCGGTGCGGTGCGTTTGCAGCGCCATGTGTTTGCCTTTGGCACCCATTTGACCGACCTTGGCCCCGCGTTTGCGCAGGCCGATACCGACGCCATGCTGGCCCACGCCAGCGCGGCCATTGCGGATTTTGCAGGTGGCACACAGCTGGGCACCTCATTGGCCATGTTGCGCACCCTGCACAGGCGCAAGCTGGTGGGGCGTCGCACCCTGGTGCTGCTGATCACCGATGGGCTGGACACCGGCGCGCCCGACGCGCTGGCGCAGGAGCTGGACTGGCTGCGCCGCAGCTGCGGCCGCCTGCTGTGGCTCAACCCGCTGCTGCGTTTTGAGGGCTATGCACCGCTGGCGCAGGGCGCCGCAGTGCTGCACCGCTATGCCCACGGCATGCTGGCCGTACACAACCTCAGCAAGCTCGAAGACCTTGCGGCCAGTGTGGCTGCAGTCCTGCGCCGCTGAGCCTAAACTTTGTATTGAAGAAAAGGACACACCATGGAAATGCAAGGCAGCCGCCAGTTGGCCATCACCCAACAACAGGCCTGGGACGCGCTGAACGACCCCGCCGTACTCAAGACCTGTATCCCAGGTTGCGACAAGGTGGAGCCGACGGGCGAGAACCAGTACAGCATCGGCATGGCGCTCAAGATCGGTCCGGTGGCCGCCAAGTTCAGCGGCAAGATTGCGCTCTCCGACATCAATCCGCCGCAGAGCTACACCATCAGCTTTGAGGGGCAGGGCGGCCCCGCCGGATTTGGCAAGGGCAGCGCCAAGGTGCAGCTGGTGCCCAACGCGCGGGGCAATGAACTTAAGTACAGCGTGCAGGCCTCCGTGGGCGGCAAGATCGCGCAACTGGGCCAGCGCCTGATCGACGGCGCTGCAAAATCCATGGCCGAAGACTTCTTCAAGCGCTTTGACGATGCCATGCAGCAGCGCCACCCCGAGGCCTATGCCGCCCAGGCCCAGGCCGATGCGGCGGCGGGTGTGGTGGTGTCACCCGTGGCGGCGCCGTCGGCCGGGCCCATGGGGCTGCCGCTGTGGGTATGGGTCGCTGCGGGCGCTGCGCTGCTGGCCGTGGTGGTGGCCCTGGTGCGATAGGGGTACCCAGGCCATGGAAAATCTGGATGTCATGGTGCTGCGTGCACTGCAGGCCTGGCGCCAGGCCGGGCGGCGCGTGTTGCTGGCCACCGTGGTGCGCACCTGGGGCTCTTCGCCGCGGCCGGTGGGCTCCATCATGGCGCTGTGTGAGGACGGCGCAGTGGTCGGTTCGGTATCGGGTGGTTGTATCGAGGACGACCTGATTTACCGCTTCACCCGTGCCTATGCGTCCAACGGCGCTGCGGTCAGCGGGGCGGTGCAGGAGATACCCAGTGGCCCGCCGCAGTTCGTCAAATACGGCATCACTGCGGACGAGGCGCACCGCTTTGGCCTGCCCTGCGGCGGCACGCTGGAGCTGTTGCTGGAGTTCGACCCTGAGGCCGAACCGCTGCAGGCGCTGGTTGCACAGTTGGCGCAGGGCCAACTGGTGCGCCGCTGCGTGCGCTTGTCGGACGGCCTGGTCACACTGCAGCCCAGCGCGGCACCGTCGGATTTGGTGGTTACGTCGGTGGAGCTGCTCAACACTTTTGGCCCGGAGTACCGCATGCTGGTGATCGGTGCCGGTCAGCTCAGCGAATACGTGGCCACCATGGCGCTGTTCAACGGCTTTGCGGTGACCGTGTGCGACCCGCGCGAAGAGTACCGCGGTGCCTGGTCAGTGCCAGGGGTGGCGGTAGTCAGTGGTATGCCCGACGACGTGGTGTCCGCCTTCAAGCCCGACCGCCGCAGTTGCGTGATAGCGCTGACACACGACCCCAAGCTCGATGACCTGGCGTTGTTGGAGGCGCTCAAGACGGATGCTTTCTACATCGGCGCCATTGGTTCGCGCCGCAACAACGCTGCGCGCCACCAGCGCATGGTGGAGCATCTGGACCAGACAGCCGAAACCCTGGAGCGCCTGCGTGGCCCCATCGGCATTTACATCGGGAGCAAAACGCCGCCCGAGATTGCGGTCAGCGTGATGGCCGAAATCCTGGCCGTCAAAAACGGCGTCAAGCTGCCGCGCGATATGGAGGTGTCCCACGCTAAAGACGGGCTCGCCATCTCGCACAATGACCCGGGCGAACTGGTGTGCGGCGTGCCGCGCTACTAAGATACCGATACGAAAACCATTGTTAACAAGGACAGCATCACCATGGCGAATATTGCATTTTTGGGTACAGGACTATTGGGCGGCGCATTTGCCGAGGCCGCTGCCAAGCGCGGTGATACCGTCAGCGCGTGGAACCGCTCGGCGGACAAGGCAGCGGCGCTGGCGCCCTTCGGCGTGAAGGCCGCCGCCACCGCGGCTGATGCAGTTCGCGGTGCGACACGCGTGCATATCGTGCTGAAGGACGATGCGGTGGTGGATGCGGTGATCGCCGCTGCACTGCCGGGCTTGTCTGCCGACGCTGTTCTGGTAGACCACACCACGACCTTGCCCGAGTTGACCGCTGCACGGGCCGCGCGCCTGGCGGCCCAGGGCGTCGCCTACCTGCATTGTCCCGTCTTCATGGGACCCGCCGCTGCGCGCAATGCCCAGGGCTCGATGATGGTGGCAGGCCCCAAGGCCCTGTTCGACCGTGTGCAGACCGCGCTGGCGGCCATGACCACGCGGCTGGAATACATGGGCGAGCGCACGGATCTGGCGGCAGTCAACAAGCTGTTTGGCAATGCGATGATTATTGGCGTCTCCGCCGTCATGGCTGACATTCTGACCATGGCGCAGGCCAATGCGGTAGACCCGCAAGACGCCATCAAGTTGCTGGGCTTGCTGGACCTGAACGGCATGGTGGCCGGGCGTGGTGTCAACATGGCCAAGGGTAATTTTGCGGCCAGCTTTGAGCTGGATATGGCGCGCAAGGATGTGCGATTGATGATGGAGACGGCAGGTGCCCGGCCGTTGGCTGCACTGCCCGCCATTGCCGCGCGCATGGACCAGTTGATAGCAGCCGGCCACGGTGCTAAGGATGCCAGCGTGCTGGGGATGGATGCGGTAACGGCGCGCCCTTAACCAGGCACGGAGTCTGTGGTACTGCGCGTCGCGCCTGGTGCACTGAAAAGGCCTATCGCACGGGCTGCAGCAACACAACCAACGCACCAGCACCGCCCTGCGCCGGTGGCGCCTGCACAAAGGCCACGATTTCCGCCCGCTGCACCAGCCAGCGGTGCACTTTGTCCTTGAGCACCGGTGCCTTGCCCGGTGAACCCAAACCCTTGCCGGTGACCACGCGCACGCAGCGTATGCCTTGCTTGTGCGCCTCGCGGATGAAGGCGCTCAGCGCCTCGCGTGCGTCATCCGTGCGCAGGCCGTGCAGGTCGATCTGCCTTTGGATGCTCCACTTGCCGCGGCGCAGCTTGTAGGTCACGTCCGGCCCGACTCCGGGACGGCGAAAGCTCAGGCGCTCGTCGGTTTCCAGCAGCGTGGTGACGTCCACCTCGTCGCTGATGGATTCTGCGAACGCGGCCGCTTCGTCTAGCAGGTGCTGCATGGGCCTGGGCGCAGGCGGGCTGGGCTTGAGATTGGCGATGCGGGACTCCGGCAGGCGCTCGACCTTGCCCACTGCGGCCTGGAACAGGCTGCGGTGTTCGCGGGCACGCTTGGCCTCCAGGGCTTTTTGCGCCACCAGCTGGGCTTCGCGCTCCGCCTGGGCGGCGATTTCTTTCTTGACCTGCTTCAAGTCCGCTAGCGAGCGCACCTTGAACGGTTTGGTTTTTGCAGCCACCACAGGTTGCTTTGCTGCCACCGCAGGTGGCTTCCCAGCCGTCACAACAAGCCTTTTTCAGCCATGGACAACGCCTGGCCAGGCCCGACGATGATGTGATCCAGCACCCGCACATCCAAAAGCGCCAGCGCAGCTTTGAGCGTTTGCGTCAGCGCCTCGTCGGCCCGCGAGGGCTGCAAGGTGCCGCTGGGGTGGTTGTGCGCCAGCACCACGGCACTGGCTTGGTGGTGCAGGGCGCGCACGGCCACCTCGCGCGGGTAGACCGATGTTTGGCTTAAAGTGCCGCGAAACATCTCCTCCATCGCCAGCAGCCGGTTTTGCGCGTCCAGGAAGATCACGGCAAAAACCTCGTAGTTGCGCGCGGCCAGGTGCAGCTTCAGGTAATGCTTGATGGTGTCGGGGTCGGCAAACACCGTGCGTTCCTTCAGCTGCTGGGCCATGGCGCGTCGGGCTAGCTCTAGCACCGCCACCAGTTCGGCGCGTTTGGCAGGCCCCAGGCCCTTGACCCGCTTCAAATCGTCCGCCGTGGCATGCAGTAGTCCTGAAATACCGTCGAAGCCCTCGTCGCCATTGCGTGTCCCGCTATCATTTTTGATGTGCAGCAGTTCGTCCGCCATCTGCAGCACGCCCTTGCCTTTGATGCCGGTGCGCAGCAGCAGGGCCAGCAATTCGGTGTCGCTCAGGGCGCCGGGGCCACGCGCCAGCAGCTTTTCACGCGGTCGGGCGTCGGGGGGCAGGTCTTTCAGGGGCATTACATCGACCGTTCGCCCAGAGCGCGTCGAAGGGCTTCGACCGGCTCAGCCCGAACGGATTCATGGGTTTCTACAATAGAGCCCAGTTTAATGCTTGCCCCCAACGCCCTACGACCCGGCAGCGCCTATTGAGACCTTTATGACCACAACCACGACAACCTGCGTCGAAGCAGGCTCCTTCCTCACCTTGCATTACCGTTTGAGCGGCCCGGCAGGCGACGTGATCAATACTTTCGGCGGATCGCCCGCCACGTTGACGCTGGGCACTGGCGAACTGTCCCCCTCCGTCGAGGCCTGCCTGCTGGGCATGGAAGAGGGCGCACGCAGCACGTTTGCGTTGCCCGCTGGTGCGGCGTTCGGCGAGCGCAACCCCGACATGCAGCAGTGGGTCTCCAGCAAGGAACTCAAGTCCCTGGGCGACCCCAACGAGCAATACGCTGCGGGTGACGTGGTGCAGTTCCCCACCCCGGACGGCCAGGGCCAATTCGCGGGCGTGGTGGTACAGGTTGCTGAGGGCCGGGGCGTGCAATTCGACTTCAACCACCCGCTGGCCGGCCAGCCGGTGACGTTTGAAGTGCAACTGATTGGTGTTTTATGAGCATTTCCTCCAATAACGAAGCCCTGAATGCCGCCGAGGCCCCACAAGGCGTGATCAGCGTGGAAGAAATATTGCTTGCTGAACCCCGCGGCTTCTGTGCCGGTGTTGATCGGGCGATTGAGATCGTGGAGCGTGCCTTGCAAAAGTTTGGCCGCCCCATCTACGTGCGCCACGAAATCGTGCACAACACCTATGTGGTAAACGACCTCAAGGAGAAGGGCGCTATCTTTATTGAAGCACTGGACGACGTGCCACCGGGGGCTACGCTGGTTTTTTCCGCACACGGTGTGTCCAAAGCAATCCAGAACGAGGCTCAAGCCCGGGGCTTCAATATTTTCGATGCCACCTGCCCGCTGGTCAGCAAGGTGCACGTGGAAGTGGCCAAGCTGCACAAAGAGGGTTATGAGTTCATCATGATCGGCCACAAGGGCCACCCCGAGGTCGAAGGCACCATGGGCCAGCTCGACAGCGGTATCCATTTGGTGGAAGACGTGAAAGACGTGGCCCGGGTCAACCCATCACAAACCGACAAGCTGGCCGTGGTGACGCAAACTACCCTGAGCGTGGACGATGCCGCCGAGATTTCTGCCGCCGTGAAGGCGCGCTTTCCCAAGGTGCTCGAACCCAAGCAGCAAGACATTTGCTACGCCACGCAAAACCGCCAGGACGCA
>NZ_JANXUQ010000186.1 GCF_025356155.1 Rhodoferax sp.
GTACTCGGTCGTGGCCTTCACCGACGGCGAAGTCAATAAAGGTCGCGACATGGCCCAGTTCAAGGCCGCGTATGCTGCTTTGCCCGAAGATGTGCGCGCCATCCCTGTCTTCATGGTGCTGTTCGGCGAGGCCAATGAGGCCGCGTTAAAAGACCTGGTCGCCACCACGGGCGGGCGCACCTTCGACGCGCGCAAGGCATCGCTGTACAGCGTGTTCAAGGACATCCGTGCCTACCAATAATCGTTCAGGTACGGCACGCACTCAACCTACTGCATGAACAAGATCAGCAACTTCCTGCAATCCCCCGCCAACTGGGGCGGCATGGGCCTGGCAACGCTGGCACTGGTGCTCAGCAGCGTGGGCCTCACGCAGGTGGGTGCGGGTGCGCTGGCACTGCTGGGCTACGCGGCTGGTTTTGGTGTGGGCGGCATGTGGTTTGGTTTTCCCAAATGGTCGGGTAACCCGTGGGACGCACTGGAGTTTGAAGACCAGGGCGACGCCCGCACCAGCATGCTCAACGCCCTGAACGCCGTGCGCCAACTGGTGGACTACAACCCGCAAGGCCGCTTGCCCGCCAGCCTGCAGAGCAAGGTGCAAGATTTGTGCAAACAGTTGGCGCTGCTGCTGGACCAATGGGAACGCAGCAAGGGCCAACTGTCGCTGGAAGAGGGCTTCCATGCGCGCCACATCGCGCTGAGCTACCTGCCCGACGCGCTGAAGACCTATATGTCCATCCCCCAGCAGTTCGCGATGAGCAAACGGCTGGACAACGGCCAGACCGCGCAAGAGACCTTCAACGCCACGCTGGATGATTTAACACGCAAGGTGGCGCAGTTGAGCGAAGACCTGGCCACGCAAGACGCGCAGGCCTTCTTGAGTCACTCCCAGTTTCTACACGAGAAGTTCAATCCGCCGCGGATTGGGTGAACGCGCAAAAACCCGGTGTGATTCCGACTCAGGGCTTGATATTGAATGCAGCCTCGACTTGACCGTCGCGGGCCAACGTAAAAGCGGCAGTTTTGTAGCACATCCCCGTCCCGGCGGCATTGCATTGGAATCCGGCCAGTGTGGAACCGCCAGGCGATTGCGTCAAGTTGATGGCGGTACCACGCGGTGCGGAGAACTTGCAGAGCTTGGTGGCTGGTTGACTTGTTACAGGCTGGGCGTTCAACCCGCCCCATCGGCAACTGCCCCACATCTTGCCATTTTGGGTGACTTCAACGCCTGAATTGGGATTGCTGGTCGAATCAAATACGAAGATTGACAGCTGGACTTCTGGCTCAGCCGGTGGCAGCTTGATCACCTTCGCAATGGGTGTATTGGCATTGGGTGCCAGGACGGCGGCTGGCGCAACGGGTTGCGCGGCAAGCAAATTGCAGCTAAATACTACGGCGCCGATAAAGATGATGCTTCGTAAAATCATGGTGGTGACACTCCAGGGGTTGAGATGTAGTTCGCGGCCGGATTACAGCGCAACCGAGCGGGTATGCGCACTCCCTAAAGTGAGGTGGGTGAGTACCGACGCCTTTCAGCTTACAAAAAAAGTTCGCGATGCCGCACGTTCCAGAATTCCACGCGCTATGCATTTAGTAGCAACAAACGCATATTCCACGAGGGCTATAGACGAATTTCTACATCCAGCTCCCGCCAAATACCTCTTTTAACCTCGCGCCCACATGATCCGGTTTGCGCAATCCACCAGCCCAATCCAGCCACCCGCGCAGGCCCTGCACCAGCGATATCGCTTGCGGTACAAGCACCAACAACTCCGCATCACCCTGCGCAGCAACCATCTCCACCCAGCCAGACACCTCCACACGGTGTACGCCGCCGCGTGACACTGGCGTCTGCACTAGCAACTGTGCATGGTCCAAAGCGATGCGTTGTACCAACGTGACCGCACCACTGCTCACACGCAGCACCGTGCCGCGCGTCAACTGCAGCACAACCGATTGCCCTTTGCCCAATCTGAATGGGCTGGGCGCCCCTTTTGCAAGCCCTTGCATAAATTCACCCTCTCTGTCTTTTCCATGCGGTTGAAAAGACCCGGCACTAGGGAGCCAGGCGATGGTGAAATCGTAAGAAAAAAGAGGCTTTCGCCATAGGCACAGCGACGCGATGTCTTTGGCAGAACAGATGCACCATTCGCCATCTGTTACGGTACGATTTCTATAAATCTGTATCTGTTCTGCACCCGGCAGATCAAGGAGTATTGGCCATGGACACCTTATCGCCGCCCGCCACAGCACCCGCTAACCTCAATACAGCTACAGCGGCCCAGCCGATTTACCAGCGCCTGGCCTCGCACTACCGCGGCGCCATACAGGTGGGCTCTCTGAATGTGGGTGACCGCATGCCCTCGCTGCGCAGCCTGATGCGCCAGCATGAGGTGAGCCTGTCCACCGCCATGCAGCTGAGCCGCCACCTGGAGAGCGAGGGCTGGCTGGAGGCGCGGCCGCGCTCCGGCTACTTTGTGCGCAAACCCCTGCGCAACACGCTGGCCACGGTTAGCGAGCCGCGCATGGACATCACGCCCGACCCGGCGCAATACGTGGGCATCCATGCGCGGGTGTCGGATTTCATCGCGCGCGGCAGGCTGCAGATGGTCAAGACCAATCTGGCGGTGGCACGCTGCGCGCCCGAGCTGTACCCGGGCGATGCCTTGAAGCTGGCCACCATGCGCGTGCTGCGCACGCGGCCCAAGGTGCTGGTGTCGGCATCGTCCCCGCGGGGCAACCCGGAGTTTCGCGCCGTGCTGGCCAAGCGCGCGCTGGGCATGGGCGTGACGCTGTCGCCCAACGATGTCCAAATCACCAATGGCTGCATCGAAGCACTGAACCTGGCCCTGCGCGCCGTGGCCGAGCCCGGCGACACCATAGCCGTGGAGTCACCCACCTTCTATGGCCTGCTGCAGGTGCTGGAATCCTTGGGCATGCGCGCACTGGAGATACCGACCAGCCCGCAGACCGGCATCTCGCTGGACGCGCTGGAGATGGCGATGCAGACCTACGACAACATCAAGGCCGTGGTCGTGGTGCCGCATTTGCAAAACCCGCTGGGCAGCATCATGCCGGATGCACACAAGCAAGGCCTGGTGCAAATGTGTGAGCGCCACGGCGTGGCCTTGATCGAAGACGACACCTACAGCGAGCTGGTCAACGAGGGCACACGCGGCGACACGCCGCTGCGTGCGATGAAGTCGTGGGACACAACGGGCAACGTCATCTACTGCGCATCGCTCCACAAAATCCTGGCGCCCGGCATACGCATTGGCTGGATGGCGGCGGGACGCTGGCAGGCGCGGGTGGAGATGCTCAAATTTACCCAGACCCGCAGCAACGAGGAGTTGTCGCAGTTGGCGGTGGCCGACTACATGGCATCACCCGCGTATGACCGGCACCTGCGCCGCCTGCGCAGCACGCTGCATGCGCAGCGCGAAAAAACGGCGCAGGCCATTGCCAGTTATTTCCCTGAAGGCACGCGCCTGAACGTGCCCGATGGCGGCTTGTCGCTGTGGGTGGAGTTGCCCAACAAGGTGTCCAGTCGGCGCGTGTTTGACGCGGCCCTGGCGGAGCAGATTCTGGTCACGCCGGGGCAGATGTTTTCCAACTCGCTGCGCTTCGATGCCTACTTGCGCATCAACTGCGGCTGGCCGCACAAGCAGGAAGTGGAGCAGGGCTTGCGCAGGCTGGGGCAGATTGTGACGGGGCTGATGGAGGTCAAGGCCTAAGTGTCTGGCAAATATGGATGCTGCGTTTTCTATAGCAGTATGATCATATTCCACGAGGGCTCAATGCCTCTTTTACAAAAATCAAAATCAAGATGAAGACAATACGACTTCTCTGGCTTGCCGCTACCGTGGCAAGCCTGCACACCGCAGCGTCGGCCCAGACCGAGGGCTTTTACCGCCAACCCGCGCTGCGCGGCCAGCAGCTCTATCTGGTGGCCGAAGGCGACATCTGGCGGGTCGCTGCGCAGGGCGGCTCTGCCGAACGCATCACCACACACCAGGGCCTGGAAAGCATGCCGGCCGTTTCACCCGACGGCCGCTGGCTGGCCTTTGTGGCCCAGTACGACGGTCCGGGCGATGTCTACCTGATGCCCGCGCAGGGTGGTGTGCCCAAGCGGCTCAGTTGGGAGGGGTCCGCGCAGCGCGTGTGGGGTTTCACGCCGCAGGGCGAGGTGTTGTACACCGGCCCCTCGCAGGCAGGGCAGCCCGTCGCGCAGTTGTATGCCGTCGACCCCAAGACCCAGCAGCGGCGTGCCTTGCCAGTCGGCCAGGCCAGCGACGGTGCCATCAGTGCAGATGGCAAACGCCTGTACTTCACCCGCAACGGCCTGCGTGGCGACAACACGCGCCAGTACCGCGGCGGCGGCCTGGCACGGCTGTGGGTACTGGACCTGAGCGGCACTACCGAAGCCCGGCCGCTGATCGCCGAAGGAGCCAACGATTCACGCCCCCTGCCCTACCGCAGCGCCACAGGCGAGCGCGTCGCCTTCTTGTCCGACCGCGACGGCACCGTCAACCTGTGGTCGGTCACCCCCGAAGGCGAGGACCTGCGCCAGCACAGCCGCTTCAAGGGCTGGGACATTCGCCACGCCTCCATCGACGGCACGCGGGTCAGCGTTGCTGTGGGTGCCGACATCCATGTGCTCGACCTGGAAGCGGCCGGGGCCGACCAAGGTCAACGCATCAGCATCAGTTTGGGTGGCGACTTTGACAACCAGCGCGCACGCTGGATCAAAAAGCCACAGGATTTTTTGACCGACACCGCGATAGCCCCCAACGGCGAACGCGTGTTGCTGACGGCACGCGGGCATATGGCGACGCAAGGCATAGGTGCACTGCGCCGGGCCGAGTTGTCGCAGCCGACGGATGGTCGCTGCCAGAAGGGCGTGTTCAGCGCCGACAGCAAAAAGGTCTTCGCGCTGTGCGACTTCAGCGGTGAGCGCGAAGTCTGGCGGCTGCCCGCCAATGGCCTGGGCGCAGGCGAGCAAATCACCTTTGGCGCCAAAGCCATGCGCACACAATTGGAGCCCTCGCCCGACGGCCGTTACCTGGCGCACACCAACAAGGAAGGCCAGCTCTTCCTGACCGACTTGAAGGCCAATGGCGGGCATGTGAACGCCGCTGCAACCCGGCAAATCGGCAACGACCCCATCAGCGCCGACATCAAAAACCTGACCTGGTCGCCTGACAGCCAGGCCTTGGCCTTCACCCAGCCCATGCGCACCCTGGGCCGTGACCAACTGCGGCTCTACAACTTGGCGGATGGCAAGACCCACACCGTCAGCAGCGACCGGTATGACAGCGGTGCGTTGGCCTTCACCCCCGAGGGGCACTGGCTCTACTTTGCTTCACAGCGCAACTTTGCAGTCACCGGCAATGCAAGCCCGTGGGGCGATCGCAATATGGGGCCGTTCTTCGACAAACGCAGCAAGCTGTATGCCTTGGCGCTGCAACCCGGCCAGAGTTTTCCGTTTGCCCCCAAGGACGAATTGACGCCTGCGGACACGAAACCGGAGGCAAAGCCAGAAGTCAAATCCGAGGCCAAGGTAGAAGCCAAGCCAGAGAACAAGACGGAAACCAAAACAGACACCAAGACCGAAGAGATGACAGGCGCCGCAGGCGATAGTAAGGCGGATAGCAAGCCAGACGCCAAAACCGATGGCAAATCCGAACCCAAAGTTGAGGCCAAGGCCGATCCCAGCAAAAAGACAACGAAGACTGCGATCGTCTGGGCCGGGCTCGCCGAGCGCCTGTTTGAAGTGCCCGTGCCCCCCGGCAACTACAGCGCCCTGCGCACGGACGGCAAGCGCCTGTGGTGGCTGGACACGGACGCCAGCACCAGCAGCGGGACTGAGCGCAAGAGCGCGCTGAAGACCGTCAGCATCGACCGGCTGGGCAGTACGCCAGAAACGGTTGCCCCCGATGTGCGCGAGTTTGACCTCAGCGCCGATGGCAAGAAGCTGATGCTGGTGCGCACACCGGCGCCCGGCGCGGCGCCGGAAATTTTGCTGATCGAGGCCGCTCCCAAGTTGCCCAGCGAGCTGCCCAAGTTCCAGGTCAAGTGGAGTGACTGGCAGATCGCCACCGACCCCAAGGCCGAGTGGCGGCAGATGTTTGCCGATGGCTGGCGCATGCACCGCGACCACTTCTACGACAAAGCCATGCACGGCGTCGACTGGCTGGCCATTCGGGCCAAATACGAGCCCCTGGTCGCACGCGTGACGGACCGCACCGAGCTGGCCGAGTTGATGGCACAAATGGTCGGAGAGTTGAGCGCGTTGCACAGCCAGATCGGAGCCGGTGAGGTACGCGCTGCGGCTGAAGACCCCGGCTTGGCAGGCCTGGGTGCCAACCTGACGCGCACACCGAGCGGCTGGCGCATCGACAAGATCTACCGTGGCGACCCCGAGCTTCCGCACGAAGCATCGCCCCTGCGCGCCAGCGGTTCCAACATCAAGGTGGGCGACACCATCACCGCCATCAATGGGCGCAAAGCGGCTGACGCGGCCCATCCGTCCGAACTGCTGCGCGGCCAAGCCGGCAAGCAGGTGCTGTTGCAGTTGCGCAGTGCCGAGGGCACGGACAAACAGGCCATTGTCATCCCCGTGGCGCAGCGGCGTGAGCAGCAACTGGGTTACGGGGACTGGCGCTATGGGCGCGCGCAGGCCGTAGATGCAGCTTCACAAGGCCGCATCGGCTACCTGCATTTGCGGGCGATGGGGCGCGACGACATCGCCGACTTTGTCCGCGAGTTCTACGCGCAAACCGATCGCGAAGGCCTGATCATCGACGTGCGCTTCAACGGCGGCGGCAATATCGACAGCTGGATCATGGAGAAACTCATGCGCCGCGCCTGGGCCTTTTGGCAAAGCCGTTCACCGGATGGTGGAACTCCGTACTCGAACATGCAGCATGCGTTCCGCGGCCATTTGGTCGTGCTGGTCAACGAGGAAACCTATTCCGACGGGGAAACCTTTGCCGAAGGTATCAAGCGCCTGGGCTTGGCACCGCTGATCGGTAAGACCACGGCCGGTGCGGGCGTCTTTCTGTCTGACCAAAACCGTTTGCTGGACAACGGCATCATGCGCGCCGCCGAGTCTGGCCAGATCACCGCGCAAGGCGAGTTTCTCATCGAAGGTGTGGGCGTCAAACCCGACATCGAGGTCGACAACCCGCCACGCGCGACCTTCCAGGGTGGCGATGCGCAGCTGGATGCCGCCATTGCGCAACTGAACAAGCTGATGCTTGAAAAGCCGTTGGTACCGGCAAAACCGGGTAACTACCCCAGGCCTATCAAGCTGCCCTAACGGTTGTCTTCCGGTGCAAACCCGAGGCGATTTGGTAGTGCTATCGCCACGCAGCTTCACAGAAACAACTGCTGCAAATCAATGGACGACCGCTGCCCAATATTTGCCCCATGGTCAGCCAACCACTGGCCAGCACGTTGCCTGCCGTGCTCTTTCAACAGCTCCAGAAACGGGCCATGGGCCAGCAGCTTGGTCTCGCTACGCTGCAAAATCGCCAGATCGCTGGAGTCAACCATGTGGAACCGCATGCTGCGCAGCCGCCGCTCCAGCCGGCCCCAGTTGAGCCAAGGGCTGCCGGCAAAGGCTGTGGCCTGCGCGAACATGCGCATTTCGCGCATGAAGTGCGCGCTGAAGCCCAGCTCTGCAATACGCGTTTCGATGGCCTGCACGCTGTGCGGCGTATCAGTGTGTTGTAGCGGGCTCAATAACACCAGCAAGACATCACGCGAGCGGCAGTCGTAGAACAGCGGGAATACCGCCGGGTTGGCGCTGTAGCCACCGTCCCAATACGGCTCGCCATCGATCTCCACCGGGTGGTGGATTTTGGGCAGGCAGGCCGAGGCCAGCAGCATCTCCACCGTCAATTCGAATTCCCTGAAAATACGCAGTTTGCCCGTGTTGGCCTGTGTGGCACCAATAAACAATTTAAACGGACTGTTGCGGCGCAGCTTCGCAAAGTCGATTTGGCGCTCCAGCAACTCGCGCAACGGGTTCAGCGCAAAGGGGTTGAGCTGCGACGGCGAAAAATGCCCTGCCCAACTGGCAAACAGGCGGGTGGTGGGTGACAGGCCCATGGCATCGCCTTCGCCCTGGGTCATGCTCTGCCACGGCATTTGTCGGCCGACCTCGGCCCAAAAGTCTGCCAGGCCCTGGCGCGCACCGCCTGCACCACCCGACATCCAGCCATGGGCGAACACCACCGCGTTCATGGCCCCCGCGCTGCTGCCGCTGATACCCTCATACGCCAAGCCGGGCTGGTCCAGCAGGGCGTCCAACACACCCCAAGTAAAGGCCCCGTGCGCACCGCCGCCCTGCAGCGCCAGATTGAGCTTGGGCTGCGGCCCACCACGCAGGCGGGAGAGCCAGGTGGCCTCAGTGTTCGCTAAACGATCGCTCATGTGGATTCCTTGTAATTGCAACTGGGACTTCCCACAATTGGTGAATTCCTACGAGCACAAGAATCGTGCCATGCGCGGGCTAGTGCTTGCGTTTCGCTAGCGTGGCGTGCTGGCCGCGTGCTGGAAAAACTGCACACGCTGGGCATCTGCGGGGTGGGATGAAAACGCGATACCCAGCCACGATAGTCCATCCTCTTCATCCGATTTGCGGTGCGATCGATCGGCAGTCGCAGGGGCTGGGGCAGGGGCAGCTTTGGCGCTGTTGGTTGCGGCTTCGCCCGGCTTGGCATCGCCGTGTCTGGCTTCTTTGGCGTGGCGCTTTTCCTCGGCTTCTTGTGCCTTGCGCAGACGCCACTCGGCCAGCTTGTCAAACATGGTCACCATGACCAAGGGCGACAAGCGCGCGTGGCGCAGCACGTCTACTGACATGGCGTCGGCTTCCTGCTCGGCCTGGCGTGAATAGCTGGCCTGCCCCATCAGCGCAGGCACACTGGCCAGCAGGCTGCTGAAGTCGCCCACCACGGCACCGGCAAGTGCGCCCAGGGCGGCCACCTGCACCAGCATGCGCATACCGTGGCGTTGCTGCACATGGCCCAGTTCGTGTGCCAGCACGCCGACCAAAACGTCTTCGTTGCCATCAACCATTGTCACCATGTCGTCGGTCAAGATGATGGTGCCGTTGGGCAGTGCCAGCGCATTAGGGCCCAGCTTGCTGGCGCGCAACACCAGTTGCCACTGCGGCACCGTGCCTGTGGGCATACCGACCACGGCTTTGGCCAGCGCTTGTTGTATCTGCAAGGCCTGTTGCGCAGGCAAGGCGCTGGGCTGCATGAGATGCTCGTCGATAGCAGCTAGCGTGTAGTCGCCAATGGCGGCGTCCACCGTGCGGGGCGTCAGCGCGACGATGGCACGCGCGGCCACCGGCACGCCCCATTGCTGCAACGCGACGATGAGCGCGACCAGGGCCAGCAGGCTCAGCGCCACCGCACGCCAGCTCCGCTGCAGGCGCACCACCAGCGAATCGTGCAGGCCGGCAGCCTGACTCCACGCATCCCACGCGTCGCTGTCGTCCGACTGAACCGACCCACCGCCCTCCAGGTGCGCAATCCGCATGCCGTGACGGGTGCGTTCGGGCCACTGCATGGTGCGCAGCGCCACGGTGCGGTCTATGCCGTCACCGACGATGCGCAGCTCGATACCGTCCAGATGCATTTGCACCGCATGGCCTTTGCCGTGTTGTCCATCGAAGTAGACGCCGGGCAACACAGCCGGTGGTACGAGCATGGATGGCATCAGAAGCCTATGTCCAGCCCGAACAAGTCGCCCGCAGCATCCCCCGCAGCCTCACCCTCGGTGCTGCGACCCTGGCTGACCAAGGCATCCAGGCTGATCTGGCTGGCAATGCTGAAGGCCTCCAATTGCATGCGGGCACGGGCGACGGCGGCAAAGGGCCAGTACAGGCCCAACGTGCAGACCACCAGAACCCAGTTCTTGATCGACAGCCACAGCATGGAGCGCGCCTTCAGCCGACTGACCAACTGGATGTCCTCAGAATGGGTGTTGTTCCACACCAGGTTTTGCATGCGGGTTCTGATGTAGGGCTGGATGAGGGCCACAAACGTTAGCATTGTGAACAGAAAAATGGCCGCCATCGCAGCGTAAATCATCCACGGCGATTTTTCGTTATAGCCCTGCATCAACGGTGCCAAGCGAGCGCTCCCGACGATGGCCAGAACGACGCCGACCACGGCCGCCAGTACGCCTACCACCAGCATCACCGCAAGGTATACGCCCATCACCTTAAATGACAGTTTGTAAAACATGCCGGTCGTGGCGGTGAACCGGGTGTGCTGCGATGCCAGCACATAGTGGTTGTGCTGGTAGGCCTTCAGGCGCTGGAACAGCCACGGACCCAATACAGCGATCGCCGCAAAAACACCCATGGTGACATAGAGGTACCAGTTCGGCGGCTTGTTGCGGTCGGGTACAAAAACCAGGCTGACAACCAGACACAGCGCGGGCAAAAACAGCGGGATCATCGCTTTATAGGAACCCTGCAAGTCCCCGGTAAAGCGAAACCGCAGCCCGCGCCAGCTGGTGTTGGCCAGGCGGAACTGCATGGACGATTTGAGTAGCGCAGGCCAGATCAGCATCACCGCAACAAAGGCCACCAAGCCCGCCACTGCGTGGAAGTGCCCAGCCCCAGAATACAAGGCCAGCAGGACGCTGACCAGCAGATAGCCCTTGAGCATCTTCTTGGGGTCGGCGTGGTAGCCCAGCGGCGCGCCTCCCACCAGCGTGTTGCCATGGAAGTAGCGCAGGCGCCGCACCTTGGCCCAAGGGTAGTAGATGCCCAGCGTGACCAGGGTCAGCAAGAGATTGACGATCCAGATGCGAAAGTATTCACTGCCCGAGCCGGTAAAGGCAATCGACAAGGTGTTGGCGGGCGCGGGCTGCGTGTCCGCAAAATCGCCCCAGCGCGGCGCCTCATCCTCCAGCGTGAGGGTTGGGCCTAAAGGCATGGGCGGCGTCAGCTCTGACATGTCGATTCTCCCTGAATCAGGTATTAAATAGGTGATGAATGCTCCTCTTTTTATAGCGAGAAGTCTATATTCCACGAGGGCTACAGGCCGATTATATTTGAAGGCTCAGTCTATAACCCTTTTTTGGGTAGGATACAGCTTACCGCGACCCCTACCAGGCGGCTGGCGCGGCCTTGGCCTTGTTGAAGAAGGCCTCGATGGCAGCCAACAGTTCGGTCTGCGCCACGTTTTGCGGGGGCTCAATGGCAATGGCCGCATGGATGATGCTCACCAGTGTCTTCTGGTGGTAGTCGCTGAATTTATCGGCGGATTTTTCCAGCACGGCAGGCACTTCGCGCGCGTCCAGCGCACGGTGGCGCAGCAGGTGGGAGCTGAGAATCCACAGTTTGTTAGCCTCGGCTGCGTCCATGCTGAGTTGCTGGCACAGCAGGGCCATCACGCCATCCTTTTGCTTCGTGGTGACAATGCCTGACGTCTGCACGGCGGCCAGTGCCAGCACACCGACCACATCGATAGGGTGGTCCAAGGCATACAGCGGGGGGATGCTGGACTTCTTCTTCCAGCGCATGCGGTGGAAGAAGGTGAAGGGGTTGAGCCAGCCAATATCCACTCCGTTGCGCTTGAGCGCCCCCAGCGCAACGGCCACTGCCAGCACCAGACCCAGCAGTTCAATCAGAAGTCCCATGCAAAACGCCCTCTCTTTTGATAATTTTGGGCGGATTCTACCTTTCCGGTTTTGCGCGGGGCCACTGCGCCCGGTCGGTACTAGGCGCCGGCAGCAGGCTGGCGCGCCGCCAGCGGCGGGAAGTGCCAGCCACGTTGATGCGCCACCACCGCCAGCAGGATCAGCACCATACCGCCCACCTGCAATGCGGACAGTGCCAGGTCAAACACCAACAGATCCACGACGATAGCGACCAGCGGATAGATGAAGGACAGAATGGCGATGCGCCCGGCCGGGAGGCGCTGGAAGGCCGCATACATCAGGTTGTACATCAGCCCTGTGTGCACCAGGCCCAGCGTCAACAACGCCGCCCACGCCTTCCAGCCAAAGGCCTCTGCCGAGAAGCGGACCCAGGGTAATAACAAGGCTGCGCCCAGCAACAGTTGCAAGCCCGCAATTTGCGCGGGTGCAATGCCAGTGAGTTTGCGGGTGGCCAGCGTGGCCACGGCGTACAGCAAGGCCGCGCCGAGCGCCAGCGCGGTGCCACTGAGCAACTGCGTCTGGCTGCCGCCGAAGCGCAGGCCCGACGTTAGCGCAACGCCCGACAGTGCAACCAGCAGCCACGGGATCTTGTGCCAGTCCGGCGCCTCACGCTGTACCAGCGCCGCCAGCACAATCAGGAAAAACGGCTGCACGTGGTAGACCACGGTTGAGACCGCAATGCCGCTGAGCCGGTAGGCCGAGAACAAAAACAACCAGTTCGCAATCAACGCCACGGCACCCAGCAAAAGCCAGCCCCAGGCCTTGCCGCCGAGTGGCCGCCAGGCGCCCTGCCAGGCCAACCAAGCCAGCAAGGCCACCGCGCCTATCAGGCAGCGAAACCACACCACCGTCAACGTGCTCTGCCCGCTGGCCACCACAAACAGGCCAATCGTGCCCGAGAGGCCCATGGCCGCTGCCATGCGCCAGGCGCCGCCCCCGCCTTCGCCTTTTCCTACCACCGCTGTGTTCTTGCTGCCCATGCCATTGCTCCATCTGTCGGCCAGTCTTTGGCCGCTGGGTTAGTTTCATTCAAGGCTTTAAAGTACACAATAGTCTAAATATTCAAAGATTCATTGCTTTTAATTCAACAATATACGGGGCTGGCACCATGGAAATGCTCAACGAAATGGCGGTGTTTGTGCAGGTCGTCGACAGCGCCGGTTTCAGCGCGGCGGCACGCCAGTTGCGGTTGACGACCTCGGCGGTCAGCCGCCGCGTCACCCGGCTGGAGGCGCACCTGGGTGGGCGCCTGCTGGTGCGCACCACGCGTTCACTCAAGCGCACCGAGTTGGGCGAGCAGGTGTATGCCGCCTGCACCCGCATGCTGAGCACCGCGCGCGAGGTGCACACGCTGGCCGGCAGCTACAGCGCGCGGCCCAATGGCGTAGTCCGCGTGACGGCGCCCGTGGTGTTTGGCCAGGTCTGGCTGGCGCCGCGCCTGCCTGGCTTTCTGGCGCGTTACCCTGACGTGTCGGTCAACCTGAGTTTGGTGGACCGCACCGTGGACTTGGTGGATGAAGGTGTAGACCTGGCGATCCGCATTGCCCAAATACTGAATCCCGGCCTTGCGGCGCGCACGCTGTGCCCCATGCGGTATCTGCTGGCGGCCAGCCCCGCCTACCTGGCACAGCGCGGCACACCCGGCCATCCCACAGACCTGCCGGGCCACGCCTGCATCTACCTGGGTTATGGCGCCTTTGGCGACACCTGGACGCTGCGCCAGGCGGCGGACACGGTACAGGTCAGCGTGGGCACACGCGCGCAGGTCAACAACAGCGCGGCCATCATGGCCATGGTGGAAGCGGATGGTGGCATAGGCCTGGTGCCCGACTTCAGCGCCCGCGCCGCGCTGGCCGCTGGGCGCGTGGTGCAGGTGCTGCCGCAGTGGGATTTTGCCGAGCCCTACAGCGGCACCGTGCACGCGGTCTACATGCCCGGGCCGCACCTGCCGCAGAAGACGCGCGCCCTGATCGACTACCTGGTTGAAACACAGAAACTATCTATTTAATAGCAGTCAACGCATATTCTGCGAGGGCTAGCGGCCATTTTTATAAAAGGCGATCAGTCTTCGAGGTTCTCGTGGTGCGCCACGGCGCCCTGCTTCCAATACGCCGCCGCGCGGATCGCGTGGCGGTCATGGCCTTTCTCGTCGACCAGTATCTTGCGCAGTGCGGCCATGGCGACGGCTTCACCGGCGCACCAGGCGTAGCCCTCGCCATCGGGCAGTGCCAGTGCGCGCACGGCCTGTAACAGTGTATTGGTATCAGCCACCCACTGCACGGTGAGTGCGGCTGCGCTGGTGAAGCGGCGGCGGTCTTCGACATCGGGCATTTGCAGGATGACAGTGGCGCGGGCGCTGCTGGGCAACTCTTCCAGCCGGCGGGCAATCGCCGGTATGGCGGTGTCGTCACCCACCAGCAAATGCCAGTCGTAATCCAACGGGATGATGAAGGAGCCACGCGGCCCGGCGATCGCGGCGCGTTGGCCGGGCTGGGCCTGCGCGGCCCATTGCGCGGCGGGGCCGTCGCCGTGCAAGGCGAATTCCAACGTCAGCTCTTGCGCGCGCACGTCGAAGTGGCGCGGCGTATAGTCGCGGCGCACGGGTTCGGCGTTGCCCAGGTCCAGCAACAGCTTGATGTGGTCGTCGAACGATGCACTGTTGAAGTCGGCCAGGGACGCACCGCCAAAGGTGATGCTCTTGAAATGGGGGCTGATGGTTGCGACGCGGACAACCTGCAGGTCGCGGCGCTTGATCTCGTGGCGCACGCGCTGTACGCGGCTGAGGGTAGGTGTAGGAGTGCTCATGCTTGGTTTGGGGTTAATAGTTGATAATGTCTTTTAATTATGCGCACATCAGTTGATAATGTCAACCAACCAGCAAACAAGCCCGATGACGGTGTGCTGGAGATCGTCCACCAGGTGATGCACCAGTACCGCGCGCAGCAGTTCCGCGTGCTGCGTGATGGGCCGCATGACATCACACACATGGACAGCAAGGTGTTGGGTTTCTTTGGCCACAACCCCGGCGCCACGCAAAGCGATCTGGCGCAGCACAGCGGGCGTGACAAGGCGCAGTTGGCGCGGCTGATCAAAGGCCTGCGTGACCGCGGCTTGCTGGACGGAGAAGCCGACCCCAGCGACCGGCGCAACACCCGCCTGTCGCTGACCGATGCAGGGCAAGCCGTGCGGCGGGCGTTGCAGCAGCAGGGTAAACGTCTCAACGATGCAGCGGTGGCGGGCATGGATGCTGCAGAGCGCGAGCAACTTACGCAGCTTTTGCTGCGGGTGAGCCAGAACCTGGCGAAGGATTAACCAAGGCCCATCGGCTGAGAGATCCGCGTCTGATGCCGCGCGCAGCACAGTCAATTCTGACGAGCGAGCAATTTCTCCAGATGGCTGAAGAGCACCGCTTTCAATGCCTTGGGCTTGACGATTTCAAAGTCCACATTCAACCGGGCCAGCTCGCGGGCAAACCAGTTCAAATCATCGGCCTGCGCATCCAACCGTATGCGGCCACGCTCCTGCGCGAGCTTGCCTATGCTGGACGGAATGGCTCGGCGCACAGTTGCCATGTCGGCATCTGTAAA
Organism: Rhodoferax sp.; assembly: GCF_025356155.1. Lineage (GTDB taxonomy): Bacteria > Pseudomonadota > Gammaproteobacteria > Burkholderiales > Burkholderiaceae_C > Allorhodoferax. Next base: position 15,273 of record NZ_JANXUQ010000186.1, read on the forward strand.
CCGCACCACAATGGCATGCGTGCGTTGCACGGCGGCAATCGACTCCCGCAGATACTCCAGCATTTTGAAGCCCGGCGGCATGCAGAATGATTTGGGGCAAGCACTCACCGCGCGTACCCGGTCCAGGCGGAAGGAGCGCAGGTCGCGGCGCAGGTGGCAATAGCCCACCACGTACCAGGCACCATTGAGGTAGCCCACACCGTAGGGGTCCACCTCGCGTTCGCTCACACGGCCATCCAGTGCACTGTAGGTCAGCAACATGGTTTGCGCCGCGCTGGCGCACTGCGTGATCCGGGCAAAGAATTCGCTGCCACTTTGCGCCTGGGGTGGCAGCAAGTCCAGCGCAACCACAGCGTTTAGGTCGCCAATCTTGCGCTTCAGCGTTTTGGGCATCACGCGGTCGAGCTTGGCCTGCGCGCTGGCCACGGCGGGTGTCATGTCGCTCAAGCCAAGGTCACGCGCCACGCGCAGGCCAACCGACAGCGCCAGCGTCTCGTCATTGCTGAACATCATGGGCGGCAACTTGTAGCCCGGCATTAACGCGTAGTGGCCGTCGCGCCCGCGCGTACTGCGGATGGGAACGCCAAAGTTCTCCAGCTCGACGATGTAGCGCCGTACCGTGCGCCGGTCTACGCCCACCAGTTCGGCGAGTTGTGCGCCGCTCAGACTGGCGTGGGATTGCAGCAGTTCGAGCGCGGCGAGCACCCGTTGCAGAGGTTTTTCCATAGGCAAATGGTACGCCTGATATAGGACATATATCGACCTATATCAATCCTAGACTGCAGCCATTCAATCACTCAATACTTAAAGGCAACTCACCATGGCACCCGATCTCTGGCTCTACTTCCTGGCGGTTCTCGCCGTCATCCTGCTACCGGGCATGGACATGGCCTACGTGATGGCCAGCAGCGTGAGCGCCGGGCGCCCGGGTGCCGTCAGTTCGGTGCTGGGCATTGCAACCGGAGGTGCTATCCATGTGATCGTGGGCGCAACCGGCATGGCGACGTTGATGGTGTTGTTTCCCCATCTGTTTCGCGTGATGCTGCTGGTAGGCACCGTCTACCTGCTGTGGGTGGGATGGGGGATTTTTCGCAGTGCCGATTCTGCGGCGCCCACACAGGCTGATGTGGCGCCTGTGTCTGGCACCACCATCTACCGCCGTGCGGTGACGACTTGTCTGCTGAACCCCAAGGCCTACGCCTTTACCTTTGCGCTGTTCCCGGCTTTTGTGCGCGCCGACACGCGTTCACTGTTGGCGCAGACCTTGGCGCTGTGTGTGATCACCGTCGGCACACAGATCGCAGTCTATGGTGTTGTCGCGGCACTGGCTTTGCGCTCCCGTGCTTTCATACAGGCACGCCAGAGCGTGATGGCGCGGCTCATGGGTTCGATGTTGATGGTCTGCGCGTTGCTGACCGCCACGCAAGCCTGGGCTTCACGCTAGGCGTCTGAGTCTGGGCGGCAGCGCGTTCTGCTCCGTGTCCCCCGCCCGCTGCGCGGGCTCCTCCTTGACCTGCGCAGAACGCACTACCGCCCAGACTCCTTGTGTTGTTCAACGACCAGGATTGGGGAACACCAGCCCGTGCAAACCGCCCTTGCGCTCGAAGGGCTTCCATTGCCCCTCCATCTGCGCCAGACGATCAGCCACCGCCCACCAGGTGGTCGGGTTCACGCCCAGACCGATGTGGCTGGCATAGACCTCCACATTCTCGGTATGCGGATTGGTTTTACTGGGCGCTTGCAGACTGGCTTGCCAGGCCACCACACCATCGGTACGTGTGAAGATGGATGTGGTGGGCATGGGTGGCGCGGTGGGCAAATCGAAGAGCGCGGTTTCATGCTCGACCTTACGGCCACTGGTGAGCTCATATACACGCCACGCGTTAGTGCTTTTGTGGGAACCCGAAAGCGGTGTACCCAGCGTGATCACGCTGCGCACGCAGTCGGGCAACTCCTTGGCCAGCTCGCGTGCGTAAATGCCGCCCAGGCTCCAGCCGATCAGGCTGACTTTTCTGCCGCTTTCTTCAAACGTGGCCTGCACCTGGCG
>NZ_JANXUQ010000137.1 GCF_025356155.1 Rhodoferax sp.
CAAGGATTTTCGAAAGCATCGTCCGAAAAATCAGCGCATCAAAACGGCGTATACGCCACGATCCGGGGCGGGGGAAGGGTTTGAGTACCCCAAATAGCGTACTGTTGCGGCATACGCGGTGGTTTTTTTACAGCCTCGTTAAGCCTCAGAAAGCACCACCATGCCCGCCGCCAGCTTTCCAGACCCGCTGCTACGTGGCCGGCCACTCCGAAACGTCACCTGCCCGTACTGCGGTACGCCACTCGATTCGGACACGAGAACGAAGGAGCACGTCGTTGGTCGCCGGTTCGTGCCTGTCGGATCGCTCAACAACAATTGGAACCTGATCCTGTGGGCTTGCCTGAAGTGCAACGGCCGCAAATCTGATCTTGAAGACGACATCGCAGCCATATCGATGCACTTCCACGCCGCTGGGCTGCCGAACATGGCGGACTCTCGGGCCCGCGCAGAGGCCTTACGCCGGGGCGCGAAGAGCGGAAGCCGCAAGACTGGCAAGGCTGTCGCCGCAAGCGGCGTCGAACTGAAGATGTCCGCAAACCTTGGTGCCGAGGCAACACTGACTTTCACGTTCAATGGCCCACCGCAGTTCGATGACGAACGGGTCTACGAGTTGGCGCGGCTGCAGATGATGGCGTTCTTCTACTTCCTCACGTACGACAAGACGAAGGAACTTGGGCACTTCTGGACAGGTGGCTTCTACCCAGTTCATGGCACCATAAAGACAGACTGTGCGTATTCCGGCGATCGTGACCGCTGATTCCGGGAGATCGTGACCGGTTGCACAGCGTGCGATGTTGCGCACCTAAATTGTAGGGGTGTCGGTCACGATGGGTCTGAATGGACCTCCTTTTTGCTTGATTTGGACTTCTGACGGAGAGACTCGCCCGTCAGGGTGAAACGGTGATTCTTTTGCATCACCCGGTCCAGAATCGCATCCGCGATGGTGGCGTCTCCCACCCAGGCATGCCAGTGCTCAATGGGCAACTGGCTGGTGATGATGGTTGCCTTGTTGGCAGCCCGGTCATCAATGATTTCCAGCAAATCAGCGCGAGTCTGACTGTCGATACCGGCCATGCCCCAATCATCAAGCAGCAACACATCCGTCCTGGCCAACTGAATCAGCCATTTGCCAAACGTCCCATTGCCATGGCGAATGCGCAGTTCCTCACCCAGACGGGGAACCCGTTGGTAGAACGCCGAGTGCCCCCGGCGGCAGGCGTACTGTGCCAGTGCACATGCCAGCCAGGACTTGCCAGCTCCGGTGGGGCCAGTGATCAACACACTGTGGCCACTGTCAATCCAGTCACCCAAAGCCAGACTCATCACCGCTTTGCGATCCACACCGCGCCCCGCGCGGGTGTCCAAATCCTCGATGCTGGCTTGGCTGTACTTCAGCTTGGCATACTTGAGTAGTCGGGTTTGGCGTTTGTCATTGCGCCAATGAACCTCACGGTCCACCAGCAGCGCAATACGCTCTTCAAAGCTGAGGCCCGTCATTCCCGCCTGAGTGAGTTGCTCTTGCAAACCCGAGGCCATACCGGCCAGGCGCAGACCGCGCAGTTGTTCAATCGTCGTGTTCATCATCATGGGGTTCCCGTTATCGTGTTGTTTGTTGCTGTTGTCATTGGTCATCATTGGTAATAGCCAGGGCCACGCACATGGGCATGCTGCGGACTGGTCCACTCAGGGGCAGTGATGGGCGGCACCTGGTCACGCCCATTGACCAGGATGTCGCGCACATGGGAGCTGTTGGTGGCGCCCAACTCCAACGCCACCGCACAAGCCGCCTCCAGCCTTGGCCGGGTAAAGCGCTTGGCTAATGCCAGCAAGCCCAGGCAGGCCCGATAACCGTGTTCGGGGTGCTTGCGGGTTTCCAGCAAACGTGTCACCAACGCACCGGTGGCCACGCCAATGCTGTTGCCCCAATGGATCAACCGCTCTGGCGTCCACTGCATGTGAGCCCGGTGGGCTGCAGACAAGTGTTCTGGCACCGTAGTAAATCCACCCTTGTGCGCACAACGCAGGTGGGATGCCACACGTTGCCCCCTGTGCAGCAACTCCACCGTGCGTGCCGTGACGCGGGCTTCCAGGACTTGCCCGACCAGCGACTGCGGCACGCTGTAGCGGTGGCCCTCAAACTCGATATGCTGGTCAATGTGCACCCGCACGGTCTTGTAAATGGCCAGTTCCCAGGTCTGTGCTGGCAGGGGTTGCAGGGCTGGGGCATCCAATTGCGCAAACGCACTGGTACGACTGCCCGGCAGCTTCTGAAACGCCTTGGCATTGAGCTGATCCAGCAGCGGCGCAATGGCCTCATTGACATCATCGACCGTGGCAAACCGCTGGTGGCGCAGGCGCATCAATATCCAGCGCTCCACCACCTGCACGGCTGATTCGACCTTGCCTTTGTCTTGCGGGTGGTAGGGACGCGCTGGCAGAAACGAGGTGCCATAGTGGTGCGCAAAGTCGTGCACCGTCTCATTGGCCCTGGGCTCGTACCGATCCGCATGAGCAATCAAGGCCTTGGGGTTGTCGGGCACGATGAGCTGGGGTACGCCGCCAATGAAGCGCAATGCCTGGGCAGTGGCGCCCAACCAGTCGGCCATGGTCTCGCGCGGTGTGGCGCAGGCGAATGTGTAGCTGGATGCACCCAGAGCAGCCACAAAGATGTGGGCGCGGCTGCCATCGCTCAGTTTTACCGTGGGCCCGGCATAGTCAATGAACAGCTTCTCGCCTGCGCGGTGAATCTGGCGCATGGAGCGCTTGAGGGTCTTGGCGTAGCGGCGGTAGTTCTCGCAAAACTGCGAGTAGCTGTGTGTAGAGTCATCGCGGTGCTGGGTCGTGTGCTCCTGCCACAGCAGCATCAGCGTCATGCCTTTGCGTCGCAACTCCTGGTGAATGTGAGCATAGTCTGGTTGCACGAAACCGCTGACACGCCTGGGTGCGCCCAGCAAACGGTTGTGCAGTGCTGTGTCGTCCAACGTCTGGATTTGATCCCAGTCCAGACCAGCCGTTGTAGCCAGCGTCACGTACTTGGTGACCACGCCTTTGGAGATATTCAGGGCCGCGGCGGTTCGCTCATGGGAGAGGCGGGCTTCAAGTTTGAGGCGTAGAACGTCCCGTATCTTGCGCATATTGATCCTTCGGGTATCGGGCATGCCTACTTCCAGCAAAGCTGTTGAGGCTACCCCGAGGGTTATGAAATATGCGCAACATCACACGCTGCGTTATGCCGTTCCGGTATCGTGACCGACGATTCCGGTGTCGTGACCGGTTATTCCGGTCAAACCCAAAAATCGGTCACGATCGACCAGAATCAGTGTTCACGACAAACCGGAATCGTCGGTCACGATCCGCCGGAATGACCGGTCACGGTCGTCCGGAATACCCAAGACTGGGGAAACCCGATCCATCGCTCCTTCATGAAGCAATGTATAGACTGGGATTACCGGCTCGTACTGAATACAGCCGAGGGCTACTTTCGTGCAGTGATTCGGCGGCATCCCACTGAGGAATGCTGGTCCTGGGCGGTGGAATGGAACGGTACATATCGCTTGGTGGGCTACTTCGGCAACTTGGAAGCAGGAGGAGCCCTCTTTGCGGAACTGCCGCAACTAGAGGTGAATTCAATACTTGAAGGCCTCAACCGCTGGATCCGGCGCCGAGTCGAGCAGCCGTTGGCTGAAGAAGATGACACTCTATTTGTCGCTAGTGCCGCGGTTGAGGCCTAACGAGCAAGGTTAGATCGTGCTTGCCACGATCTGAACCGGTTGTTGGACGAGCCCGGCCCGTATCGACCTCTTTCTGAAATTATCTTTTGCGCCCCATCGCCTGCAAGGGATCTTGGGTGAGCCAAGCCCGGCAGT
>NZ_JANXUQ010000250.1 GCF_025356155.1 Rhodoferax sp.
GATGAGCAAAAGCGGTTGATGGTCATGCCCGACACGGTGACAGGGCAGCCAGCGCGCAGTGCGGCCTGGCGCGCGATGTTGGCGCCGGTGGCGCCTTCGGGCGTGGCACAGCCCATGATGACGTCATCCACCTCGCCCGCCTCAATGCCGGCGCGCTGGATGGCGTGCTCGACCGCATGACCACCGAGTGTGGCGCCATGCGTCATGTTGAAGGATCCCTTCCAGCTCTTGGCCAGGGGGGTGCGTGCGGTGGAAACGATTACTGCGGAAGTCATGTTGGATTCCTCTTCTTCAAAAAAAATGGGTTTCAGGGCTGCGCGGCCTTGGATGCCTCGCTCAACAGTCGGTGGTAGAAACGGATCGCGTCTGCGTAGTTCTTGCTTGCCAGGCGTTCATTGGTGCCGTGGAAACGCTTCAGGTCTTCCGCGTTGGCGCGTATCGGCGAGAACTTGAAAATGTGCTCGCTGATGGCGCTGTAGTGGATGGAGTCAGTCGCCGCGACCATCAGGCCGGGTGCCACCAGAGCATCGGGAAACACCTCACGCACGGTCTTGTTCAGCAGCTTGTACTGGGCCGAGTCGGTGGGGGCCACTTTGGACGCATCCACAGCGCCGGGTAGAGCCATCAGCTCAAATTTGTCAGCCCCAACCGCCTGCGTGACCTGGTTGCGCACATGCTCCAGCACCTGCTCCTTGGTGTCGCCGGGCAGGATGCGGAAGTTGACCGTGGCCTCGGCGCGCCCGGGCACCACATTTTCCTTGTTGCCCGCATTGACAATGGTCAGGGCGGTGGTGGTGCGCATCATGGCATTGGTACTGGCTGAACCTTCCAGCTGCTTCTGCACGACCGGGCCAAACAACCAGAGGTTGGACAAGGCCACGCGTGAGAAGCCGCCCATCTCGGGCGCCATGGTGTCAAACATCTCGCCGGCCACACCGCGTATGCCGCCGGGCAATTGTTCATCGTCCAGGCGCTTCAAGGCGGCACTCATCATGCCGATGGCACTGGTGCCCTTCTTGGGTGGCATGGACGAATGGCCGGGCGTGGCCGACATCTTGAGCACGACCGACATATAGCCTTTTTCCGCCACGCCAATCAAGGCCGTCGGTTTGGCAATGCCGGGCATCACGCCGTCCAGCACCAGCAGGCCTTCGTCGATGACAAAGCCTACATGCACCTTGCGCTCGGCGAGCACGGCCGCAATCTTGGCTGCGCCCCGTACGCCACTGGCTTCTTCGTCCGCACCGAAGGCGAAGTACACCGTGCGCTCAGGCTTGTAACCTGAGGCCAGCAGCATCTCCACCGCTTCCAGTTGGGACATGAGGTTGCCCTTGTCGTCCCAGGAGCCGCGTCCCCAGATAAAGCCGTCTTTGACCTCGCCCGAGAACGGTGGCACTTGCCAATCACCCTCGGTGCCCGGTGCAACCGGCACCACGTCCTGATGGGCCAGGAACAGGATGGGTTCGGCCTTGGGGTTGCTGCCTTCCCAGGTGTAGAGCAGGCTCAGATCGGCGACCAATTCACGTTTAAGCGTGGCATGAACTTTGGGGAATTTGGCTTGCAACAACGCGTGGAATTGCGTGAACTGGTCGGCGTTCAGCGTGGCATCTTCCCGCGACGAAATGGTGCGCAGGCGCACCGCTTCGCCCAGGCGCGCAGAAGCACCCGCCTCGTCGACTGCGATCGCGGCCAATGGCGCGACCTCTATCTGTCGCGAGCCTTTGCGCAGCGTGTTGATGGCCACCGCAGCTGCCAACAGCAGCAAGATGCCCAATAGCCCCAACAGAATCCTTTTGATCACAAGGATGCTCCGTTAGTTGAAGGACTTTCCTTCTGCCGCCAGCTTGGCCAGCAAGGGTGCTGGCTTCCAGAACTTGGCATCGTCCAGCGGATTCAGTGCAAAGCGGTTCATGGCTTGCACCACGTTGAACAAGCCCACCTGGTCGGCGTAGTTCATCGGGCCGCCGCGGTGTGCGGGGAAGCCATAGCCAAAGATGTAGACGATGTCGATATCGCTGGCCTTATTGGCAATGCCCTCTTCCAGAATGTAGGCCGCCTCGTTGACCAGGCTGAACACCAGGCGTTGCACAATTTCTTCGTCCGAAATCTTGCGGGGAGTGATACCTAGCGCCTTGCGGTGCTCTTCGATCATGGTCACCACTTCGGCGTTCGGGATGGCATCGCGCTTGCCTTCGACATAGTCGTACCAGCCCTTGCCGACCTTCTGGCCAAAGCGGCCCTTTTCGCACAACAAGTCAGCGGTCTTGCTGTACTTCATGTCGGGCTTTTCAGAGTAGCGGCGCTTGCGGATAGCCCAGCCAATGTCGTTGCCGGCCAGATCGCCCATGCGGAACGGGCCCATGGCCATGCCAAATTTTTCCATGGCCTTGTCGACCTGGGCTGGCGTGCAGCCTTCGTCCAGCAGGAATCCACCTTGGCGGCCGTACTGTTCGATCATGCGGTTGCCGATAAAGCCGTCACACACGCCGGATACCACAGCTGTTTTCTTGATCTTCTTGGCGACCGACATCACGGTGGCCATGACGTCCTTGGCTGTCTCTTTGCCACGCACAACTTCCAGCAGCTTCATCACATTGGCGGGGCTGAAGAAATGCAGGCCGACCACGTCTTGCGGACGCTTGGTAAAGGACGCGATCTTGTCCACGTCCAGAGTGGAGGTGTTGGACGCCAAAATGGCGCCGGGCTTCATGACGCGGTCCAGTTCCTTGAACACGGCTTCCTTGACGCCGATTTCTTCAAACACGGCCTCAATCACCATGTCGGTGCCGTTCAAATCGTCGTAGCTCAGCGTGGTGGTCAGCAGGCTCATGCGCTGGTCGTATTTGTCTTGCTTGAGCTTGCCCTTCTTGACCTGCGCTTCGTAGTTCTTGCGGATGGTGGCCACTCCACGGTCCAGCGCGTCTTGCTTCATTTCCAGCATCTTGACCGGGATACCGGCATTCAAGAAGTTCATCGCAATACCGCCACCCATGGTGCCAGCGCCAATGACTGCTATGGAGTTGATAGCACGCTGCACAGTGTCTGCGGGGACATCGGGGATTTTTGACGCGGCACGTTCGGCCAGGAACAGGTGACGCAGCGATTTGCTCTCTGCCGTCCACATCAGGTTGATGAAGATCTCGCGCTCGACCGCCATGCCGTCATCAAACTTCTTCTTGGTAGCCGCTTCGACCGCGTCCACGCACTTGGCGGGCGCTGGGAAGTTCTTCGACATGCCCTTGACCATGTTGCGGGCAAATTGGAAGTAGGCATCGCCTTGAGGGTGCTTGCACTTCAGGTCGCGCACCAACGGCAGTGGGCGCACATCGGCCACAGAGCGGGCAAAGGCCAGCGCTTCTTCGGCCAGGCTTTCAGCGGATGCTGCCATCTTGTCGAACAATTTTTGGCCTGGCAGCATCGCCAGCATTTCGGCCTTGATGGGCTCGCCGCTGACAATCATGTTCAAAGCTGGTTCAACGCCCAGTACACGTGGCAGACGCTGTGTGCCACCGGCGCCGGGCAGCAGGCCCAGTTTGACTTCAGGCAATGCCACGCTGGTGCCGGGTGCCGCAATGCGGTAATGGCAACCCAGGGCCAGCTCGAGACCGCCACCCATCACTACGGTGTGGATGGCGCCAATGACGGGCTTAGCAGAATTTTCCAACACGCCGATCACACTGTTGAGGTTGGGTTCCTGCATGGCTTTGGGCGAACCAAATTCCTTGATGTCCGCGCCGCCTGAGAAGGCTTTGCCCGCACCCGTGATGATGATGGACTTCACCGCCGCATCAGCATTGGCCCTGGCCATGCCGTCAGCAATACCCTGGCGGGTGGACAGACCCAGGCCGTTGACGGGGGGGTTGTCGAGCGTAATGATGGCAACGTCACCATGGACTTGGTATTGGGCGGTCATGCTTGCATTCCTCAGGGTAGAAAGTGGAACATTCAAAATAGAACGATCGTTCGTTTTAAATTGTAGGGGGTTTTGCGGCGGTTGAAAGCGCGCTTG
>NZ_JANXUQ010000252.1 GCF_025356155.1 Rhodoferax sp.
GGCCACAGCATCCTGATCAACTCATCCTTTTGTGCGTGGCTGAGTTGATTGAGGTCGGGCACGTTTTGCATTAAGCCCAATTGTCGCTCACTATTTCATAGCAAACGCTGATGGGACTCCATTGGGAGCTGAGTAGTTACAGATGCTTAGGGGAAATATGGCACTAGCCCTCGTGGAATATGCGTAGTCCGCTACTGTTTTAGTAGCATTTCTCAATGTTTGAGGGTTGCAGCTCGCGGCTCCAACGGGTGGCGATGCGCCCCACTTCGGCCAGCACTGCCTGGTCTTCGTCGCGTATCTCCGGGTGCGAATAGCGCGTCTCCAGGAAAGCTGTGATGACCAAGGGCGCCTTGCCCGGCGGCCAAGCGATCGCGATGTCGTTGTACTTGTCGCGCATGTGGGGGGCAGTGGCCGTGCCGGTCTTGTCGCCCGCGCGCCAGTCCTTGGGCAGGCCCGCGCGTATGCGCTGCTTGCCGGTGGTAGTGACCACCATCCAGGCTATCAGCGTTTCGCGTGACGCGGCAGACAACCAGTCGCTGGTCAGCATATGCGCCGTCGTGCGCGCCATCGCGGTGGGGGTGGTGGTGTCGCGCAGATCATTGCCGGTAACCAGGTTCATCTGCGGCTCAAACCGGTCCAGTCGCGTGGTGGTGTCCCCAGCCCCGCGCAGGATGGCGGTGAAGCCCGCCGGCCCGCCGACCAGCTTCAGCAAGAGATTGGCGGCCGGGTTGTCGCTGGTGGTTTGCGTAGCCTCGGCCAGTGCGGCTACCGTCATGCCGCCGCGCTCCAGGTTTTGGGATGTGACTGGCGCATGCGACACCATGTCGGCCGGGCCATAGGCCACCCACTGGTCGCGTTTCAGGCGGCCATGGTCGATCTCACGCAGGATGGCGGCGGCCAACGGCAGCTTGAAAGTGGAGCACATCGCAAAACGCTCACCCAGACGGTGGCCAGTGAGTTGACCGGTGGCGGTGTCCAGCATGGCCACGCCCAGGCGGCCACCGCTGCTGCGCTCCAGGTCGGCAAGCGCCTTGGCCGTGGCAGCAAACGGTGGGCGCAATTGCATCGCCTGGGCACCGGTTGTTGCGGCGGCGGCGGCGACTAGGCCTGCGGATGCGATCTGCAGTGCGTGGCGGCGGGTAATGCTCTTGTTGATATCCATGGTATGAACTCGCTGTAAAAGAAGATCGCATTCTTCCCAATTGCAGCCGTTGCACAAGCTATCATTTTTGGTATGAGTCCATACATTTACTGGGGGTCTGCATGGCGTTGAGCAGTTTGTCACTAAACACCTTGCGGGCCTTTGACGCCGCCGCCCGGCACCTCAACTTCACCCGCGCCGCCGACGAGTTATGCGTAACCCAGGCTGCGGTCAGCCACCAAGTCAAGGCGCTGGAAGACCATATCGGCCGGGCGCTGTTCCGCCGCACGGCGCGCGGTCTGGTGCTGACCGACGAAGGTGTTGCACTGGCACCCACGGTGGCCGACAGCTTTGCGCGTATCGAGCGTCAGCTGGATGCCTGCAAAGCCGGTGGGCCGATGGAGGTGCTGACGGTGGGCGTGGTTGGCACCTTTGCGGTGGGCTTTATGCTGGAGCGCCTGAGTCGTTTCAGAGCCGAACACCCGCGCATCGAATTACGCTTGCTGACGCACAACAACAAGGTGGATCTGTCGGCCGAAAGCTTGGATTACGCGGTCCAGTTTGGCGACGGCGCCTGGCGCAGCGTGCAGGCCGACCATGTGATGGCCGCACCGCTGTCACCGCTGTGCGCGCCTGGCCTGCTGGAGCAGTTGCAGCATCCCGACGACCTGCGCAATCAGCGCTTGCTGCGCTCCTACCGCAGCCAGGACTGGCAGGCCTGGTTGCAGGCCGCTGGCGCAAAAGGTGTGACCCCGCGCGGGCCGCTGTTTGATGCATCCGCCATCATGGTGCAGGCCGCCATGTTTGGCGAAGGCGTGGCACTGGCGCCGCCCTGCATGTTTGTCCGTGAATTGCAGCAGGGCCGCCTGGCCCAGCCTTTTGATCTAGCGGTGGATGTGGGCGGTTACTGGCTCACTCGGCTGCTGTCCAAAGAGCCCACGCCGGCCATGCTGGCTTTCAGGGCGTGGTTGCTGGCGGCGGTGTAGCTGCGGTGGTGTTGTCAGGCTAGGAACAGTGCGGCCAGGGCCAGCACGGCAGGGATTGTTTGCACAAACAGGATGCGGATCTGCACTGTGAGCGCACCCCACACACCGGCCACCGCCACACAAGCCAGGCCATAAATCGTGAAGACCCGGCCAGTCGCTGCATCCGGCAGCAAAAAGCCCAGCGCCAGCGCGACGGCCAGGAAGCCGTTGTAACAACCCTGGTTGGACATAGCCGGTTTCATGATCGCCGCCTGCTCCTTGGTCAACCCAAATACCTTGCGGCCGCGGGTGTCAAACAGCACGGTTTCCAGCAGGAAGATGTAGATATGAATGAAGAGTACGAGTCCAGCGAGAATTTTGGCGGCGAGCAGCATGGTGTGGTGTCCTTGAAAGGGTGATTAAAGTGGGTTACGATTTGGCAAGCCTGCAGAATACATAATTACGTTATGTTTTAAAGTCACCTATGCGACAACGAACAAATCATTCCACACCTTCGGCCACGGCACAAGCGGCAGAGGGTGCGCCTGGGACTGGCACGCCCGATGGCCGCAAGGTAAATGCCGCATCCACGCAGGCCGCGTTGCGTGCCGTGGGTCGCAAGCTGTTTGGCCAACTGGGTTATGAAGCCACGTCGCTGGGCGCCATCTGCAGCGAGGCGGGTGTCACCACCGGCGCGCTGTACCACCACTTTGGCGACAAGAAAGGGCTGTTCGCCGCCGTGGCTGAAGAGCTGGACGAAGGCTTGGTCAAGCTGACGGCCGCCGCGCGTGCCAAGGCACTGGCTGGTGGTGCCGATGCGTGGCAAGCCTTTCTGGCTGCAATTGATGTGTTCTTGCAAGCGGGGTTGAACCCGGAGGGTCGGCGCATTGGCCTGACTGACGCGCCGGCAGTGCTCGGCGCACAGGGCTGGCTAGAAATTCGCGAACGCCACGGCCTGGGCGCCATGGTGCAAACGGTGCGCACGCTGCAATCGCTGGGCATGGTGCCGGCGGGTGATGTGTTGCTGCGGGCACGGTTGATCCTGGGCCTGCTCTACGGTGCGGTTGAGGCGCTGGCGCACCAGCCACAAGATGCCGAGGCCGCATTGGCTGAGACCCGCACCTTGGTGCACGCGATGTTGAACGGCATGCGCGGACCAACGCCGTAGAGGGCGCTGCTTATTGCGGTGCCACCAAGCCCCACAGCAAGACCAGCGCCGTACCCCACATCATCAGCGCGACAAGCCCATCCAGCGCGCGCCAAACGGAAGGCTTGCCCAAGCGTTGTCCGAGCCAGAAAACGGCCAAGCCCAAACCCCCAAACCAGATCACTGAGCCCGCCGCCGCACCGGCGCCAAATGCCGCATTGCCGGGCGTGCCCCAGGCCAGCGACGCGGAGCCGATCAGCACCGCGGTGTCCAGCCAGGCATGCGGGTTGAGCCATGCAAAGGCCAGTGCCGCCAACGTGGCTTGGCGTCGACTGATGGACTTGGCGCCTTTGGCAGAGTTCGCAGTCGTTGTCAGAGATTCGGCGCCTACCATCGGCCTGCGAAAGCGGCCAAAAGCCTGCGCGCCATAGACCAGTAGGAACACCGCGCCGCCACCAATCATCGCCGCCTTCACGGCGGGCGATAACCCACCAAGCTGTGCCACGCCGAAAACACCCAGCGCAATCAGCACCATGTCAGACGCAATGCACAGCACCACCGTCAGCAACACGTGTTGGCCCTGCAAGCCCATGCGGATTACATGCGTGTTTTGCGCCCCCAGCGCCATGATCAAAGACAGGCACAGGGCCAGACCCTCGTTGAATGCAGGGGCCATGGGCATGAGGGCAGTGAGGCTTTGCATGGGTCTTCAGTGGTTAGCGGGTGCGATGAACGAACTGTGCCTGCAAAACAAAAGAATGAGAATACTTTTAAATTAATCTGACATTGGTTTAAAAATATTTAATGAATCTCACCCAAACACTGCAACCGCGTCAAAAGCCCGCGAAAAATAGCCAACGGAACGAATGCTTGGCGCCCACTGTGGAAAGCGGTATCTATATTGCCGCATTCAAGCGACCCATCGATCGCCGCTGGTGCGTGGGAGTGTCATCCAAGTGAAACATGGTTGAGCGATAGTCCGTTTCCTTCCGCTCCTTACGCGTGAGCGCCGAAAAGACGCGCTCTCGCCGTCTTGGTCGCTTCCCTCTTCCAGAAAGTCTCTATGCATCAATTTAAGTGGGCCCTGACCGGGGTCGCCATCGCTGCCCTGTCTGCCTGCAATGGCGGTAGCAGCAATGACACCAATACCATCCCCAACGGTACAACCTTGAAGGTTGCGCTACTGGAGACAACGGACATCCACCAAAACCTGCTGAGCTACAACTATTACAGCCTGACGCCGGATACTACGCTGGGCCTGGAACGTACTTCCGCACTGGCGAATGCCGCGCGCGCGGAAAACGCCAACACAGTGTTGCTTGACGACGGTGACAACATACAAGGGTCTTTGCTGGGTGATTTCCAGGCGCAGGCTTCCCCAATCACGTGTTCCAGCACCCTGGCCTTGCACAAGGTCATGAACTACATGAAGTACGACGGTGGTGGCCTGGGTAACCATGAGTTCAACTATGGCTTGGATTTCCTCGCTCAAGTGACCAATACTGATATGGGCTTGGTCGATGTCAAGAAGCCGAGCAACTGCGGCGCGCCCAACTATCCACTGGTTCTGTCGAATGTCGAGGGGGTCAGCAGCAAGAGCCCGATCTTCAAACCCTACGCCATCATCAGCAAGAACTTCACGGCAACAAAGCCAGATGGCCAAGCCGTGTCGGTCAAGTTCAACGTCGGCATCATGAGCTTTGTACCACCGCAAATCATGGATTGGGATGCCAAGAACCTGGCAGGCAAGGTGGTGGTGAACGGTGTGGTGGAGAGCGCTAACAAATACATACCCGAGATTCGCTCCAAGGGCGCAGACATTGTGGTGGCACTGTCGCACGGCGGTTTGGACGCTTCGCCCTACAGCCCCAAGATGGAGAATGGCAGCTATCACCTCGCGGGAACGGGTATTGATGCGCTGTTGATCGGCCACTCACACCTGATCTTTCCAAAGGGCAAGGAAACCGGCGCTGCGGGCATTGACGGGTCATTCATGGCGGTGAAAGCCGCGGCCCCCGCCGGTGCTGTGGATGAAATCAAAGGGTTGGTCAACGGCGTGCCTACCGTGATGGCCCAAAGCTGGGGTCGCCGCCTGGGCATCATCCAGATGACGTTTGTCTACCAGGACGGCAAATGGGTGCAGCAAAAGGACAAAGTCAATGTAGAGTCGCGCGGCTTCAAGTACACCGATGGCACCACTATAGTTGCGACAGATGCTGCGGTCGCTCCGCTGATTGACACTGAGCACAAAGCCACCATAGCCTATGCATCCCAATCCCTGGGAACCACGACCGACTTCCAAATGTCTGCCTACTTTGCGTTGGTGGGCGACGTCACCGCGATCCAGATCGTGAACCAAGCCCAGCAAGATTATGTGAAGAACATCATTGCCACGAGCACCGATCCAACGCTGGCCAGCTACAAGAATATTCCCGTGCTGTCCACCAGCGCACCTTTCAAGGCGGGCCGCAACGGTGCCACTGACTTCACCGATGTGGCACCCGCGGCGACACCCACCTCCACGGTTGCTTTGCAAGTGCGCAATCCTGGCGACCTGTATGTGTTCAGTAATAACAACCTACAAGCGGTGAAAATTAAGGGTTCGGACCTGAAGGCATGGCTCGAGGTCGTGGCTAAGCAGTTTGCACAAATCGACCCCACCCAAACAACTGAGCAAGACCTGGTGCCCAGCTATTCGACCATCTTCAATTTTGATGTGTTCTATGCCGACAACAACGGTCTGAAATACCAGTTTGATGTAACCAAGCCGATAGGCAGCCGTGTGGTGAATTTGACTTACAACGCAACTCCCATTGCCGACAGCGCTGACTTCATCGTGGCCACCAATGACTTCCGCGCCGGTGGCAATCTGATTCCCGCCTTGGACGGCTCCACGCGTATCATCAAATCCCCGGATGCTAACCAGACCATCGTGAGTGATTACATCAAAAAGCAGGGCACATTGACGCTGGCGAAGAACGGCTCCGCACGTCCATGGAGCTTTGTGCCCGTGACCACGGCTGGACCGGTGGTTCTGCGCGTGCAGCCAGGCAAACTTGCGGTCGCGCAAAATCTCGGCTTGACCCGCATAACGTCTGAAGGCGCCTTGGACGCCAGTGGCTTCGCTAAATACGCGGTGAATTTGAGCAAGTAAGCGAAATCACATGTTCCATTGAAATTCGCGCTTCTGCTTCTGAAAGGCAGCGTGATTTTTTTTGCTTCAGCTCAAAATTCCTATGCGTAGTCTTTTTCTTGGTTCGCTCACGCTGTTGATTTTGGCTATGTCGGGGTGCGACGTGTTTTCGGTACCACCCACTTCGGCCGAAATCGAATCCGTTGGCATGCGGGCATTGCAGGCGAAGGACGCGGTCTCACTGAACCAATTGAACCACTGGGCTGAGCGCGGCGTGACGATTGCTCAGCGCGAGCTAGCCCTGGTTTATTCAACGCAGGCAACGACGCGGAAAGAGGCCGTGCACTGGTTGAATGAGGCATCACGTGCTGGGGATGCCCAAGCCCAGTTCATGCTGGGCAAGGCTTACCACCAAGGCCAACTGGGCCTGACGCAAGACTATGCCAAAGCGTTTTCCTTGTTTCTGTCAGCGGCAAAGACCAGTGACCAAGCC
The DNA here is from genome assembly GCF_025356155.1 of Rhodoferax sp. Lineage (GTDB taxonomy): Bacteria > Pseudomonadota > Gammaproteobacteria > Burkholderiales > Burkholderiaceae_C > Allorhodoferax. The sequence continues at coordinate 6,880 of NZ_JANXUQ010000252.1, forward strand.
AGCTTCATGCTGTCACGCATGGCCAAATTTGGGCAAGGGGTGCCAAGGGACATGAAGGAGTGCGTGCATTGGCTGCAAGTCTCCAGTGACCAAGGCAATGGACAGGCGATGTATCTGCTCTCGACCGCCTACGCCAACGGTGATGGTGTGGACAAAGATCCAAAGCTGGCCCGGCATTGGCTTGAAGAATCGGCAGAGAAACACTTTCCTGTGGCGCTGCAAGCCTTGGCGTTGGAAATGGAATTGACAAGGGAAACCGACGCCCACCACGGACTGGATGCACAACACATGATGAAGGAAGCCAGCGACCACCGCACCATGCCTTGGCTGCGCATGCAGTAGAAGCAACTGGCAAGAAATATCACAAAAACCCCAAATTGCGTGCACCCAAGTTGTAGTTGGACAGGTTCGGCAGCACAGTCAGCAGGTCGCTGTCCGTCAGGCCCAACCACTTACCCAGAGTTGCACCGTATTGGTCTACCGACGTGGTCGGCAACAAGCGCCCCTGTCCTACATCGTCCGGACCGTTGTTGGCTATCACGGGTGCGGTACCGTAAAAGCGCTTGCCGTTGACGGCGCCGCCCAGCACAAAGTGCATGCTGCCCCAACCGTGGTCCGATCCATCGTTATTGCCGCTGAGGGTGCGGCCAAAGTCGGAAGCGGTGAAAGTGGTGACCTGACTGGCCACGCCCAACTCTATGGTGGAGTTGTAAAACGCGGCCATGGCATCGGCTACCGCAGTAAGCAGTGGCGGGTGGTCGGTCAGCAGACCGTCGTGGTTGTCAAACCCGCCCAGAGACACGAAGAAAACTTGCCGCTTGGCACCCACCGCACTCGCTGCAGAAATCATGCGCGCCACCATCTTGAGTTGGTCACCCAGGTTGTTGGAAACAGGGAAGGGTGTCGCGATTGCCGGTGCACCGGCCAGTGCAGAAGTGAGGACGCCATCGGCATCGATGGAGCGCTTGCTGACACGGTTGTATTCGCTCTCAAATAAGTGCGATCGCGGTTCACTGACCAGAGTACGCAGGGCGTCTGAGCAGGCGCTGGAGCCAAACATCGGTGACTTCAAGCCCGCCAGCGGCACGGACCCGTTAGTAGACACCTGGTATTGCACAGCCGTCTTTCCAGCAACGTACACCGCGTTGCCCGACACGTTGACGCAGGTAAAGGTAGCGTTGCCGTTGCCGGATTGGAACAGGTCACCCATGCGCCCGCCCCAACCGGACGTCGCGCCCTCGGGCGCTGACGATTGCCACACCGATTGCTGGTCGTTGTGCGAAAACAGCTTGGGTGGCAGGGGTACGGTTTTATTGGTGTATTGCAACTTGGTGGTGGGTTGGATCAGCGTGCCCACATTGAGCAACACGCCCATCCGTCCGGCGTTGAAAATAGGCAGCAAAGGCGCCAACTCGGGCGCCATTGCGTACTGGTGGGCCACACCATTGATATCGGTCGGGACGACTGTGGGCGTCAACACTGTGGTGTCTAGATTCGCGCGAGCGTACGCAAGTGTGGGGCGTAGCTGTTGGTAGGCGTTGTAGTTGGGTACGTCATAGGGCACCAGGGTGTTGCCATAGTCGTTGCCGCCGTATAAGAACACGCAGACGATGGCTTTATAGTCCGTTGCCGTGGCGGCAGAGGCTTCAGCCATAGCAGCCAGGTTGAGCGCCCAGGGAGTAGCAACGCCTGCAACCGACAAGGCAGAGGCGCGTTGCAAAAAAGCACGGCGCGAGGCATTCATCGATGTAGAGTGGGCCATAGTGTTCTCTCTATTTCAGGACAATGAATTCCGGTGCAGCCAGCGCCAGCGTGAGGGCGGCGTATATGCGCTTGCTGCGCGTGGCGTCAGTGCCGCTGGCCATGCTGCTCACCGCACTGCGCAGTCGTACCAGCGTCGTCTCGCTCAATTGCCCGGCGGCCAGTACGAGGTTGATCTCATCCAGCAAGCTTGTGGCGTTATCGGCCAGCGGCAGCAGGTTGCTGTAGTCAGCCAGCAGGTCCCCGACCCCACCGCTGTGACTCACCGCTGCCTGCATGAAGTTGACGTAGCCCACAACCGAAGACTCGTTGGCCAACTGGAACTCTGGTGCCACCAGACCGGCAGCGGCAATACTGCTGTTGGGTGGCACGTAGCCGGGGCGAAAAAAATTGAACACGCTGCCTGAGCGCAATGGGCTTTGCGCCAACTTGGTGGAGGGGTCGCTGGTGTCGCCGATGCTCCAGGTGTCCGTGGGCGACGTAGCGCCAAACGCCCGCGCCCATGCCAGAAAACGCAACATCGGTTCGCGCACCTTACCAAATTGCGGGTTGTTGAGGTTGGCATTGCTGCGTGCTTCTTCGTCAAGCAACACGGCTTTTGTCACCGCCTTCAAGTTACCCTTGGTGCCCGTTCCATCGTTGCTGAACACGGATGTGACCCGTGCAACGTAGGCCGCAGATGGATTGCTTGTAACAAGCCTTTGTATCAGCTGACGGCTGAAGAAGGGCGCGATATTCGGATGCGCGAAGATAATGTCCAGCGCCGCCGTCAACGCGTCTGCACCGTTCAGTCCAGCGGCCACCGTGCTGCCCAGAAAGCTGGAGGCACCAGTCTCGTGACGCGATGCAACTTGTGCCATGGGACGGCGCATAAAGTCAGGTGTACTGGTCGTTCCCCCGGCCAGGTCAAAGTCCCAACCGGTGAATACACGCGCCAATCCGGTGATGTCGTCTAGCGTGTAGGTCTCAGTGGGGGCGCCATTGATCAGCTTGGGAGTGCCATCGGTATTCAGTTGCAGCAGGCCGATGGTGAACAGCTGCATCAACTCGCGGGCAAAATTTTCGTCGGGCAACGCGCCCGTGGTCGGGTTGTATTTGACGTTGCCGCGAAACGTCAGATACAGACCCATGGCCGGGCTGGTGGACACCATTTGCAAGAGCGTGCGGTAGTTGCCAAAACAGTTGGCTTCCAGCATGTCCAGAAAACCCGCAGCGCCAAAGGCTTTCCAGCCGGCACCACCAACCAGACCATTGATGGACACCACAATGATTTCCGACAAAGCCAGCGTTACCCGTTGGCGAAGCGTATCTGGCGAGCTGATGAGTTTGCGCCAAGAAGTAGCGTCAAAACCCGCCTGCGAGTTTTTGTAACCGATGTCGTTGAGTCCTTTACTGACCAGCCAATCCCAGCGGCTGGTAGAACCGGGCAATGCCAGCTGTTCGTCTAGCCATGCTGAGTAACCAAGAGTTTGCACTCGCGCGATTTGGGTGCGGTTGGCGCCTATGCTCGCCTGCATCAAAAACCGTGCGGCTTCGTTCGCGCTGATCGGTACGGGGGCGGGTGGTGGAAGGGGTGTTGTGGGAGTAGTTGGAATAGTGGTTGGAACAGGAGTTGAAGCGAGGCTACTACCCCCCCCACCGCAGGCCGAGAGTGCCGCGGCTGTTGCCATACTGCCGAACAGTGCCGGTTGGTATCGGCTTACTGTTTCTGGCATTGGTGATACATAGATGTCCGGTCGATCTACCATCGTATCGGTATCGTTCATGCAACCTCCTTTGAATGGATTGTTAACAACTGTTGTCATCACCGGTGTTAATTGTTATTTGACCGCATTACGCCAACCTGTTCTGTAAGTAAAGTGAAGCTGGCGACATGTAACCAATTGTGTTTCCGTTCTTGCGCACCCTCTCCGGGTTCCATGAACCGCATCCGCTACAGTACGCCCACTTTAGTCATGGACCGTGTTTTGTGCATTGACGTTGCTGCAAGCCAAACCCGAGGCTTGGCTTGGCGTTCCGGCAGACTTTGTCCAAAATAGCCTGACTGACTAGAGCAAATTCTTAAGGGATCGCATGCTGGACGGCAAACAACTAGAAGCATTGGCGGCTGTGCTGGAACATGGTGGCTTCGGCGTGGCAGCCATTGCGCTGAACCTGAGCTTGGCGGCGGTCTCTTTGCGGATAAAGGCCTTGGAGTCCGCGCTGGGCCAGCGCCTAGTGGTGCGGGGCAAGGTGGTACGGGCCACCGTGGCGGGCCAAGCCCTATTGGCCCACGTCAAGCAACTGCGTTTGATGGAAGCCGATTTATTCTCCGACAGCACCACGGTGAAAGGCAAGGAGAAGCAATGGCAACGCCTCAGCGTCGCTGTAAATGCCGATTCGCTAGCGAGCTGGCTATTGCCTGGCGTTGCCAGCGCTTTGGCCCGCCACCACCTGCTGCTGGATGTGGTCATTGATGACCAGGAGCACACGCACGAAGCATTGAAAAGCGGCGATGTGGTGGCCTGTGTCAGCACGCATGCCACACCCTTGCGGGGTTGCATGGCAGAGCCGCTGGGTGTGATGCGTTACCGCTGTGTTGGCGCACCTGCGTTGGTGCGCAAATGCCAGACCAAAGGTGGTGCCGTGTCGCCCCACCGGCTGCTGGCAACCCCCGCTGTGATCTTCAACCGCAAGGACGGGCTGCAAGACTTGTTTCTAAGCCAGCACTTTGGTTTGCAAGCGCCTCAGTATCCACGCCACTTTGTGCCCGCCGTTGACGCGTTTGAATGCGCATTGGCCAGTGGCATGGGCTGGGGCATGGTGTCTGATCTGCACCTGGCTGCACGCGGTGATCGCTCGGCCCTGGTAGAGATGTTGCCGGGCAGCGCGGTAGATGTGCCACTGTACTGGCACCACTGGGCGCGCGAGTCGGCGTCGGCACAACGCCTGACCCGTGCGGTTAAATTGGCGGCCAGGGTTCTCGCCGCCTAGGGTATTGAAGGCGGGTGCGCGCACCGGCGCATTCAATGCACCAGGTGGCGCACAAAGAATGCAGCAATCTTCTGGTTCACGCTGTGCATCTGGCTGCGGTCAAAGCCATGCGGGTCGTTCAGCATGTCGCTTACCAAGCCCAGCGGCACGCGCGGTGTGGCCAGTGACGCCATGTCGAAATCGGCGGCGGACGGTACACCGGCCACGACTGCTGCTATGCGCGGGTCTTCATGGGACAACATTGTGGTATCGGCAAAGCGGTGGCGAATAATGCTCAGAGCCGCCCACTTCTTGATGCCGTCGAATAGGCCACCGGTCAGACGCGTGATCAGGCCCACACAGACCCGAAAGTCGTCGACCATGTTGGCTTCGCAGTGCTGCTTGAAACCCGCGGCCGACCAGCGCCCGCCAGCCATCGACAGTGCGGTGTGACCACCTGCTGACATGCCGTAAACACCGACCTGATCCAGCGACAGCAGGGGGCCAAAGCGGGCGTCACGGCCAACACAGCATCGATGTCGCGCAACACCTCTGCTGCAGGGCCTGCGCCAGGTGTTCTTCGGCGGCGTCGGGCGGGGGCAGGGTGTCGGCCTCTTCGGGTGGCAGAGCCGGGTCGTCGGCGGGCACTTCTGCCGACGCGGTGCGGCCAGCCAGGCCACAACGTGCACGGGCCGCAGCGCAAAATCATCATCAAATAGGGCTTGCACAAACACCCAAAACAGCACGGCATTGCCCACCGACACGGCCAGCCAGGGCGCCTGCCACTGCTGCGGCACCATGTCTTCAAATAGCGGCATGGCGCTGATGACCTGCACGCACAAGCCCAATGCCTTGGCCACATCCACCAGCACCAGCGACTAGGAGCCCGCTTTCCACAGCGACTGCGGGTTCATCCGTTCCACTTCGCAAAAACTAGGGCACTGAGCCCCATACCCACGCTCCACAACAGCCAGGTTTCGCCAATGGCGTAAGGATAGAGCATGAGCGCAACGCCGGTCCACGTCAGCAGGGGTTGCGATGTCTTCTTGCCACGGCTGAAGGCGACCATGCCAAGCAAGCCAAACACAATGGCGCCGAATATGTAGGCCGGGCTGGGCAACACAAAGCCCATCGATTGCAGTGCTTTGATTTCGTTCATGGGCGCTATGGTAGTCGTGTGTTTGCCCGGTGTGTCCGCTCAATTGGGGCAAAGAAAAAATGAACCTACCGGCAATATGCGACGACACAGCAGGTGACATACCAAGCTGTCGAGGCAAAAGCAATCCTGCTTGAATGCACCAAGATCACTTAAAGGAACCAATCATGCATACAAAACTGAAAAATCTAATCCAAGTAGGCGTTTCCACAGCGCTTGTTTTGGGTGTGGGAACTGCTTGGGCTTTCCCTGGCCACCTTACAGGTATGAGCGCACAAAAGAAAGTCGTCAAGGTCGGCGAAGATGTGAACCTTACTGTTACCGGAACCGTGCAATGCGGTGTGACCATCAATAATGCAAATGGCAAGATTTGGACGATTGCTTTGACCGATACGGCCAACCCAGCAACCAAATTTTTTGGCACATCGTTCAACAAAGCAGGAAAGTTTCATGTGACCGCCCAAGGCCAGGGCAACGGCAATAAAGATTGCAGTTTGATTTCGGTCGTGGGCGTTGACATCACTGTACTTGGTGATGCACCCGCTTGTACTTCTGATATGGGTTTACAAAAAGACTATCAGGCTATTGGCATTCAGGTGAAGACCTGTGAAGTTGCATCAACGCCGCCTGCCATGACGGTCAACCGTCCGACTCTAGGCGAAACCACTGCATCGGCGGGTAGTGCCAATCCAGGTTTGGGTGTGGCTCATACCAAAGTCACAAATGTCAGTGCCCCAGCCTCTGTCTCGGCAGGGAATTATTTTGTTGTGAAGGTCAACGGCACGATGGGACAAGGAAATTGTCCGACCAGTATTGTGATTGACCAGATCTCGCCAGACCTCAAAAGTAATTACGGCAATTTGGCATCGCCCTATCAAAGTAGTGGATTCGAACGGAGCTATTCCTTTAGGCTGACCGAAAAGGGTACCTATCAGGCGCGTATTTTGGTCAATGCTCCTGGCAACACTCAAGCATGCGGCTACAACGGCGAAAAAACAATACCTGGCGATCTGTCAAAGATAGTGATTACCGATCCTGTGGCGCAGTGAGAACCTACAACAGATAGACCCGCGTTTGATTGTCGAGTTTCTGTATCGCGCCGATAGCTGGAACAGGGATCGGCGCGTCATCACTCGCCTTGGACGATTGCTTTGACCGATACGGCCAACTCCGCTACCAAATTTTTTGGTGCATCGGTCAACAAAGCGGGAAAATTTCACGTGATTGCCCAAGGCCAAGGCCAGGGCAACATCAATAAAGATTGCAGTTTGATGTCGGTCGTGGGCGTTGACATCACTGTACTTGGCGATGCACCCGCTTGTACTTCGGATAGGGGTGTACGAAAAACTATCAGGCCATTGGCATTCAGGTGGAGACCTGTGAAGTTGCATCGACGCCAAGTGTCACAACGGTCAACCGACCGGCGATGGGCGAAACCACTGCAGCGCCGGGTAGCGTCAACCCAGGTCTGGTTGTGCCTGATACCAAGATCACGAGCATGCAAGTGTCAGACACACAGTTGAAAACCGGGCAGACGCTGCCAGTGAAAGCCAATGGGACCGGCTTAGATACACAACAATGTTCAACCACAATTTCAATTGCCCATAAGGGGAATGCTTCCAACGGCAGCGGCATTCCAGCCGATTTCACCATCGTGCGAGTTACTGACAGTCCGAAGGGATCGTTGATGGTCTTGTTGCAATGATGGGGCTGGTAGAAGATTCTCACGCAGTCCTACGCGCTTCACGGAGTAGCCGGGCATCAGCAGTGTCTTGACGTGTCTTTTGAAGAATGGGCAGGACACTGCCGCTGAAGTTGAAAGTATTTGTTCCCAGTTTCAGAAATGGGTGCTAGGCTGTGATCCGGGAAATCTTGCTTCTGGAGGTGCACGGTGAAAAGCATGCGCGCATATTGTTTAGGGGCTCTTGCAATGGCCATGTCGCTGTCGGTACTGGCGCAAACCCATACTTTGAAAATTGCAACCGGCGAGTTGCCCCCTTATATGACCGCCGCACGTGCGGACCAGGGCATCTCTCTCAGTGTGGTGCGCCGGGCCTTTGAGCTGGCGGGCTACCAGGTGGAGTACACCTTTTTGCCGTGGTCGCGCGCACTGGCCGAAACGCGGCTCGGCAAGTGGGATGCCACCGCCGCCTGGGGCAACAACCCCGAGCGCAATCCGCCGTTTTTCGTCAGCGACAACGTGGTCACGGAGAAATGGGTTTTCGTCTACCGCAATGCGGTCAAATTCAGCTGGAACAACCTGGCCGACCTCAAGCCCTACCGCGTGGCACTGATCCAGGACTACACCTACACCCCCGAGATATGGAGCATGGCCAATGCGGGTGACTTCAAGAGCGACAAAATACCGAACGACCTGTCTGCCATCAAGATGCTGTTGCTGGACCGGGTGGATGTAGCGCCCATGGAGCGCAATGTGGCCTGCGACGTGCTGCAAAAGAACTTCACCGATGCTGACGCTGCCAAGCTGTCGGTAGACCCCAAACAAATGACCGACACTTTCACATCGCACGTGCTACTGCCCCGCTCGCTAGCCGATAGTGCCACCCGAGCGGCCGATTTCAATGCGGGCCTGAAGAAGCTGAAGGCATCTCCCGAATACGCCAAGATACTGGCCCAGGTCAAATGCCCATCGGGCTGGAGCGGCACTGGCGCCAGCAGATAGCACGCTAGTCTTCATGGTCCCGCGCTACACGTGGCATGACCAAAATAAACTGCGTGCCGCTGCCCAGCGTGCTCTCGACCTGCACCGTGCCGCCCAGCACATCCTTCATCAGGTTGTAGACGATGTTGAGCCCCAGGCCACTTCCGCCCTGACCCAGGCGTGTTGTAAAAAACGGGTCAAAAATGCGCCGCAAATTACCCTCGGGTACGCCCACACCATCGTCTGCCACCACCAGCTCTATGGATTCAGGCGACAACAAACGCGCCCTGATGTGGATCACACCCGGGCGATCTTCTACAAAACCGTGCAAGACGGCGTTGTTGATGAGGTTGGTCAGTATCTGCCCCAGTTGGCCTGGGTAGCTAGTCATCGTGATGCCGGTTGGCACGCCCACCTGTATCGTATGGTGGCTGCGCTTGAACGACGGGCTCAAGATCAGCAAGGTCTCGGCCACCATGGCGTCTAACTGGAATTCGCGCCGCTGGGCCCGAGTGCGGTCTACCGCCACCTGTTTGAAGCTGCGTATCAACTCCACCGCCACATTCAGGTTGCGGGTCAACAGCTCACTGGCGTGCTGGGTGCTATCTACAAACGTGGTCAATGCGGTGCGCGTGATGCCCGTTGTGCTGGTCTGCGCGAACTGCATGGTGATGTCGTGCAGCGTGCTGGCCACGGTCACGCAGTTGCCAATCGGGGTATTGAGCTCGTGGGCTACACCGGCTACCAAAGCACCCAGCGCGGCCAGCCGCTCCGAGCGCTGGATTTCGTCATGCGCGGTTTTGAGTGCCGTCATGGCGCCCACCAATTCCTGGTTGGCGGTGTTCAACGATTGTGTGCGTTCGCTGACCCGCTGCTCCAGCGTGGCGTTGAGGTCGCGCACATGCGAAATCTGTTCGTTCAGATTTTCGCGCATGGTGTCCAGCCCTTCCGCTAGTGCGCCAATTTCGTCACGGCGCATCACGGCCACTGGCGCCGTCAACTCGCCGCTGGACAGGCGTTTGGCGTCCCCCAATAACTGGCGCAGCGGGCGCATCAGGCGGTGTTCAAACAACAGAAACAAAAAGCCAAACGAAATCAACACCTGCATCAGCAGCGCCACGGCGGCGGTGACCAACTTGCCCATAAATTGCTTCTGCACGTGGGTAGTTGTCATCTCGATGGTAACCCGACCGATGGTGGCGCCATCGCGCAGTACCGGGCGTACCTCTTGCACCAGCTCACCGCCAGGGGGGACGGGCTTCTCCACAAAAATGAATGGCCCCAATGATGCGTCCTCCACCCGCACGCGAATCACGTCGGGGTTGGACATCAGCGAATTGACGAAGGACTCTGCGGCTGGCTGGTCCACGTGCCAGATGGGAGTGGACATGCTTTGCGCCAGCATGTTGCCGTATTGTTTGAGCAGGGAGGTGATGCGGGCGTCGAGTTCTCGCTGGTACGTGTCCAGGGCCAGCACCGGGCCTACAACCAGCACCGGCAGCAGAATGCCGAGGGCCATGCCCAGCACAATCGCCCCTTTGAGCGACAGGGACCCTAGCCAGCGCATGCGGCCAGCCTTCCATCGTTCACTCTGCAATGCATCGCGTCGTTGTTCACATCAATCTCCGCACAGGTGGCTGAATTATCAGCCACTTGGCGTCTGGTGTGGTGGGCTAAACCGGTCTGCCAGGCTTTGACTTCTTTAGCTCGGCAAGGGTGGCCAGTATTTCCTGCTCGGTGTAACCAGAAAAGCGGCGGTAGCCCACATAGATCAATGGGTAACCGTTGCCTTTGAGCGTGGCGTAGGCCAATCCGCCGGCCTGAGACGCCTCCACGTCCACGTCATCAAACGGGACGCCATTGGCCGTAAAAAATTCGCGTTGTTGTTTGCAGTAAGGGCACCAGGACGTGCCGTACATGATGACTTTGGCGCGCCCCTCTGCATCAAAGTGGTTAGCCATCGCCATGCGTTCCATGCGGGGCAAGGTCTCCATGCCATAGGCTTCTGCGAGTGCCGAGGTGATGCGCACGGTATCGTCACCCAAAATCTCCTGCTTGCCAACCAGGGTGGTTGGGAAGCGGTTGATGCCGTACTTGTTACTCAGGGGTGCGCCATCGGATCCCACTACGTCGATGGTTTGGTAGCTGATGCTGCGCTCCTTGAGCAGGCCTTGCACGGTGTCGCAAGGGCCACCGCAATTGGGCCCCAGAAACACGACAACCAGCGGCTTGCCGCTTTTGTCGAAAGCGCCCGGTGCGGACAGGAATGGAAAACTCTTGGGGAAAAATTTGTACGCGGCCGCCACCAGCACTGCCAAAAATATAAACTTCTTCATGTGCACCCTCGAACCAAACATTTGCCAGATTTATACGTCTGGCGCCAAGTATGGCACGCCGGGATATTCATATGAAGAATCGGCATCTAGCCCTCGTGGAATATGCGTAAACCGCTCCTGAATCCATAGCGCCAGTGGACACGGCCCATCCGTCACCTTCAGCACGGGGGACGGCACCTCCTGGCTGGAGGGCCTTTGGGCCACCGGGCGGTCGCCGCGAAGGGAGGTTCACCGCGGTGCCGTGCGATTGCAGTGAGCACTCCGCCCCCATAGGCGCCAACGCATTTGAGGGTGCGCTATTTGGGACTGGGGTTGACCAGTTCTGGTTTGATCTTATAGCCGCTCGAATTGTCTGGCGCCTTGTGTCCATTCACATCACCACCGTCCCCATGCTGCCCATTGGTGTTGCCCTGTCCCTTCTTGACGGTACTTGCGCCTTTCCTGGCCTGCTCCTGAACCCATGCCGCGTTGTGGCCGGATTCAGCCCCACCGCCTG
>NZ_JANXUQ010000274.1 GCF_025356155.1 Rhodoferax sp.
GCCATCTCGCTGTAGCCACCTCCACCCACCGTCACATTGCCGCCCAGAATGGCCGCCGTGGCCTCACCGCCGCCACGGAAGGCCACATAGTTCACCTTCTTCGGGTCCACGCCCACCTTGGTCGCCAGCATGGATGCACAGATGTGCTCGGTGGTGCCGCGCGAGCCACCGCCCCATTTCACACTTCCGGGGTCTTTTTGCATCATCTCGACCACTTCTTTCATGGTCTTGATGGGCGAACTGGCCGGCACTACGAAGACGTTGTATTCGCTGGTCAAACGCGCAATTGGCGTGGCCCTGTCCAACGACACCTGGGGCTTGCCAGTGATGATTCCACCGAGCATGACAGCACCCATGACGATCAGCGCATTGGGGTCGCCCTTACTGGAATTGACGAATTGTGCCAAGCCTATGACACCGGCGGCGCCGCCCTTGTTGTCGTACTGCACGGTGTCGACCACCTGGGCATCCAGCATGGCCTTGCCGAAGGAACGGCCGGTTCCGTCCCAGCCACCGCCCGGGTTGGCGGGAATCATCATTTTGATGTTGGCACCGGCGTATGCCGTCAGCGGCAAGCCCACCGAGGCAGTCAGGGCGAGCATGGACTTGAGGAAGGTATCGCGGCGCATGGGGTCTCCTTTTGGTGTTGAATTCCACCCTATGATGCGTGGCCAGCCTGTCAAACCGCTGTCCAAAACCCTAGGGGAAACCCCATACTCGACGTGACCCAACGCCCTCTTGCACCATGCATTTACTGTTGATTGAAGACGACGTAGCCCTGCGCACGGCGCTGCAACGCAGCCTGGTGCGCGCGTCCATGCGGGTGGATGTGTGTGGCGATGGTGCACAGGCATTGGACGCCTGGAGCGCCCTGCAACCCGATGTCGTTCTGCTGGACTTGAGCCTGCCCGGCAAGGACGGGGTGGACGTCCTGCAGCAGGCGCGCAAGGCCGGCCTCAACACCCCGGTGCTCATCGTCACCGCGCGCGGCACTGTCGGTGACCGTATCCTGGGGCTCAATGCCGGTGCCGATGATTACCTGCCCAAGCCCTTTGACCTGGACGAATTGGAAGCGCGCGTGCGCGCCCTGCACCGCCGCCGCACCAGCCCCGCCGCGCGCGACGAAACGCAGAGCGACGGGGCCGTGGGCGCATTGCGTTACGACCGGGATAGCGGTGCCATCTACCACCAGCACAAAGTGTTGGACCTGACCCCGCGCGAGCTGGCGCTAATGGGCGCGTTGATGGCAAGGCCCGGCCATGCGGTGGCCAAGGAGCGCTTGTTTGAAGTCGTATTCCCGGGGGAGGCGCAGGTGCAGTACGAGGCCATCGAGGTGGTGGTCTACCGGCTGCGCAAGAAGCTGGTGGGGACCGGGGTCACGCTGATGACGCTACGGGGTTTGGGCTATTTGCTCAAAGCCAATGCCTGACATGGCAGACCACAAAGCCACTAGACCTGTTTCGCTACGCCGCCACTTGATGGTAGGCATTTTGGTACCGATCGTGCTGTTTGTCGGAGTCGATACCTACAGCCTGTATCACCAGGCGTTGAACGCAGTCAATATTGCCTATGACCGTACGCTGCTGGCGTCGGCCAAGGCCATCGGCGAACTGCTAGAGGTGGATGGCGTAGGCGACCAGGCCACGATCCGTGCGCAGATTCCGTATTCAGCGCTGGAGGCTTTTGAGGCGGACAACCGCAGCCGCATGAACTACCGCGTGTCCGACGCCAAAGGCCAGTGGATAGACGGCGCCAGAGACTTGCCACCGTGGACGGGTACGCTGCCTGACCAGGGCCCTTACGCCGCATTGGTCGATTTTTACGACGACAGCTTCCGCGGCGACGCGGTGCGTGTGGCCGTGCTGCTGCAACCGGTGGCCAGCACACGCGGCCAGGCGATGGCCACGGTGCAGGTCGCTGAGACGCTGGAGCTGCGGCACACGCTGGCGCGGCAAATTCTGCTGGATACGCTGCTGCGCCAGATACTGTTGATCAGCGTCATCACCGCCGTGGTGCTGGTGGCGGTGCAGCGGGTCACGCGCCCGGTACGCCGCCTGAGCGAGAACCTGCGCGGACGCGAAGAGGACGATTTGACGCCAATAGAAGCATCCGAACTGCCACGCGAAATCCAGCCGCTGACCGACGCCACCAACCAGGTCATGCTACGCCTGCAACACGTGCTGGACCACCAAAAGCGTTTTGTTCGCGATGCAGCACACCAATTGCGCACGCCACTGGCGGTGCTCAAAGTACAGGTGCAATCTGCGCTACGCGGCGACGTGGCGGCACCACTGGCGCTGCAAGAGATGCAGGTCACCGTGGACCGTGCCACCGCACTGGCCAACCAGATGTTGTCCTTGGCCAAGGTGGAGCAAGTGCGGCAGATGCAGGATTTCGCGACCATCGATTGGGCCGAAATTGTGCGTGCGGTGGCGCTGGACGTATCACCACTGATCGCCGAAAAAGACATTGATTTTGAATTAACTACCCTGCCCTGCCATGTGCATGCCCACGACTGGATGCTGCGCGAGTTGACCCGCAATCTGCTGCACAACGCCGCCCGCCATACCCCTGCGGGCGGGCAGTTGTCGGTTCGCATCCAACCCGTGGGTAACAGCGCACAACTAGTGGTGGCCGACACCGGCAGCGGTATTAGCGACGACATGCGCCAGCGCCTGTTTCAGCCTTTTGCTACCGGAGACACCAAATCCGGCACGGGGCTAGGGCTAACGATTGCGCGAGAGATCGTTCAGGCACTGGGCGGTAGTATCCAGTTGAACAACCGCATGGATGGTGGGAAGATCGTGGGCCTGGATGCCTGCATCCTGCTGCCCCTCCACAACTCTTCCTTCAAATAATGGAAAAAACCCGGATCGACAAATGGCTGTGGGCCGCACGTTTCTTCAAGACACGCTCACTGGCAACCGAAGCCGTAAACCGCGGCCACGTGCAGATCGACAAACAAGACATCAAACCCGCGCATGACGTGCGTGTTGGCCACGTGCTGACCATCTGGCAGGCCAAGATTCCACGCACGGTGGAGGTGATGGGCATCAGCGAGCAACGCGGTTCGGCACCCGTAGCACAGCAGTTGTACGCCGAAACACCCGACAGCATCGAACAAAGGACCAAAGCCGCCGAGCAACGGCGTCTAAGCCCGGAGCCCGCATTGGCAATGGAGCACGGCCGCCCGACCAAGCGCGACCGCAGGGATCTGGAAAAGACCTGGGGCGACCGCTGGAGCGCTTCGGTAGATTCATGAAAACAAAAAAGCCACCCGAAGGTGGCTTTTTGCAATTTGGCGGAATCGGAGAGATTCGAACTCTCGATGAGGCTCTACACCCCATACTCCCTTAGCAGGGGAGCACCTTCGGCCACTCGGTCACGATTCCTAAACAGTCAGCATTATCTCACGACTTTGGGTCGCTTTTTAACCCGCAGGCTGGTCCAGGTCAAAAGCTTTGTGCAAAGCGCGCACCGCCAGCTCCATGTACTTCTCGTCGATGACAACAGAAGTTTTGATTTCGGATGTGGAAATCATCTGGATGTTGATGCCTTCCTCAGACAACACGCGGAACATGCGGCTGGCCACACCCACATGGCTGCGCATGCCGATGCCGACGATGGAGACCTTGCAGATCTTGGTATCGCCCACCACTTCTTCGGCGCCCAGAGTAGGCAGCACCACGGTCTTGAGAAGGTCCACCGCCTTGGCATATTCGCCACGGTTGACGGTGAAGCTGAAGTCGGTCTTGCCGTCTTTGCTCAAGTTCTGGATGATCATGTCCACTTCGATGTTGGCATCGGCCACGGCGCCCAGAATTTGGTACGCAATACCGGGCTTGTCGGGAACGCCCATCACCGAAATCTTGGCTTCATCGCGGTTGAACGCGATGCCCGACACAATGGCTTGTTCCATTTTCTCGTCTTCCTCAAAAGTAATCAGGGTGCCGGACTTGGCTTCCTCTTCGATATCGATATCCCAGTCGGTGAAGCTGCTCAAAACACGCAGCGGCACCTTGTACTTGCCGGCAAATTCCACCGAGCGGATCTGCAGCACCTTGGAGCCCATGGAGGCCATCTCCAGCATCTCTTCAAAGCTGACGGTCTTCAGGCGGCGGGCTTCAGCCACCACGCGGGGGTCTGTTGTGTACACGCCGTCCACGTCGGTGTAGATCAGGCATTCGGAGGCCTTCATCGCAGCGGCAACCGCCACCGCAGAAGTGTCGGAGCCACCGCGCCCTAGCGTCGTGATATGGCCATGCTCGTCCATGCCTTGGAAGCCGGTCACGATGACGACCTTGCCATTGTCCAGGTCAGCCCGTACACGGGCGTCGTCAATGGATTCGATGCGGGCCTTGGTGTAAGCACTGTTGGTGCGAATCGGCACTTGCCAGCCGGCGTAGCTGACCGACTCCATGCCTTCGGCTTGCAGCGCAATGGCCAGCAAGGCGCTGGATGCCTGCTCGCCAGTGGCGGCCAACATGTCCAACTCGCGGCCATAGGCGTCGCCC
Organism: Rhodoferax sp.; assembly: GCF_025356155.1. Taxonomy (GTDB): domain Bacteria; phylum Pseudomonadota; class Gammaproteobacteria; order Burkholderiales; family Burkholderiaceae_C; genus Allorhodoferax. Next base: position 4,515 of record NZ_JANXUQ010000274.1, read on the forward strand.
TGTTTGGAAGGTGCCAGCTCTTTGGCCAGCCCCAGCAAACGGTTGGTCTCGCCGCTCATGGCCGACGGAACGACCACCATCTGATGACCCGCGCGCGCCCATTTGGCGACGCGTTTGGCGACATTGCGAATGCGTTCGGTTGAACCCATCGACGTGCCGCCGTATTTGTGAACAATCAGTGCCATGAAATGAGTAATTTTTGGAGCAAAACCTAGGGATTGTACCAAGCCAGAACATCGCTGCTGCGCTGCACAAAACCGTTGCCCACCTTGATGTGGATGCGATGGCCGCGCGTGGTGCAATCGGCCACCTGGTCCAGCAATTCCGATAGCTGCGCGGCGCTGGGCACGCATTGAAAATTTTGCTTGAGCCAATAGCGCAATGCATTGGCCTGGCGCGGCCGGCTCAGGGCCTGCAGCGCCTTGATACGCGGCAGCCCATCCGCACTGCGGGCCACCAACTCCACATCCTGCGCCGCCACCTCGTCCAGCAGCAGCTGCCCCTGGGCCGCATGGCTGGCACTACGCGCAAACGTGTCCAGGAACTGCGGGAAGGCCGTACGCAAGGCGGGCATCAGCCGCGCGCGGATACGGTTGCGGGTGAACTGCTCGTCCTGGTTGGTGGGGTCTTCCACAAAAGCCACGCCACGCTGCGCCAGCCAGGCGCGGATGTCAGCACCCGCCACCGCCAGCAAGGGGCGGTAGTAGTCCAGCCCTTCGCGCTGCCAATGGGCAGGCATGGCGCTCAGCCCCGCCAGCCCCGCGCCACGACTCAGTGCCAGCAGCAGCGTCTCGACTTGGTCATCGGCATGCTGGGCGATTGCTATGGATTTAATAGTGGCACCATTAGATTCCACGAGGGCTAGCGCCGAGAAAGCTATATAGCGTGCCTGGCGGGCGGCATCCTCGGGGCTTTGGCCAGCCTGTTTGCTGGCATCCACCTTCTGCACCCGCAAGGGAACATTTAACTGTTGGCACAACGCGCGGCAATGGTCTTCAAACAGTGAAGCCGCAGCTTGCAAACCATGGTTGATGTGCACAGCGCTCACCTGCCCCGGCCACTTCTCGGCACAGACCACCAACAAGGCCACCGAGTCGGCACCACCACTGAGCGCAACGGCCAGCGGCAGCGCAGGGTTGAACCCTGCAATGGCTTGGTCAACGGACTGGGTCACAGGAAAAGCTCACCCACAGGCCACGCACACCGGGGAGCCTGGGTGGCAGAGCGTTCTGCGTAGGTCAAGGAGGAGCCCGCACAGCGGGCGGGGGACACGGAGCAGAACGCTCTGCCGCCCAGGCTCCCAAGCGAGAGCAAAAGCGTGCCGAGGGACTCAGCGCCCAGCAGTCTTGGTATCAGTAAAGCGCCCATAGCTTTGCAGGCGCTCGTAGCGGCGGTCCAGCAACTCCTTGACCTTCAGGTCGCTGATCTGGCGGTAGGCATCGGCCAGCGCCCGCTTCAGAAACGCGGCGGCTTGTTTCATATCGCGGTGTGCACCGCCCACGGGCTCGTTGACGATCTTGTCGATGACGCCCAAAGCCTTCAGACGGTGGGCGGTAATGCCCATGGCCTCGGCTGCATCCGATGCCTTGTCCGACGTCTTCCACAGGATAGAAGCACAACCTTCGGGGCTGATGACCGAGTAGATGGAGTACTGCAGCATGATGACTTGGTCGCCCACCGAAATTGCCAATGCACCGCCTGAGCCGCCCTCGCCAATGATGGTCGTGATGATGGGCACTTCCAGCTGGGCCATCTCAAAAATATTGCGGCCAATGGCCTCGGACTGGCCACGCTCTTCGGCATCGATGCCGGGGTATGCACCGGGCGTGTCGACAAAGGTGAACACCGGCAGCTTGAATTTTTCAGCCAGCTTCATCAGGCGCAGCGCCTTGCGGTAGCCCTCGGGCTTGCTCATGCCGAAGTTGCGCAAGCCACGCTCCTTCGTGTCGCGCCCCTTTTGCTGACCCAATACCATGCAAGGCGTGCCGTTGAAACGGGCCAAGCCGCCGACGATGCTGAGGTCATCGGCAAAGTGGCGGTCACCATGCAGCTCAACAAAATGCGTGAACAGCTCGTTGATGTAGTCCAGCGTGTAGGGGCGCTCGGCGTGGCGGGCAATCTTGGTGATTTGCCACGGCGTCAGGTCGCTGTAGATGTCCTTGGTGAGTTGTTGGCTTTTCTTGCTGAGCTGCTCGATCTCGGCGGAGATATCGACTGCAGACTCGGTCTGCACGTAGCGCAGTTCTTCGATCTTGGATTCGAGCTCGGAGATTGGCTGCTCGAAATCCAGAAATGTCTTTTTGGCCATGGTCACATCCTTTTCAGTTGGGGACAGATCCGAAGATCGGCCCCGCAATACCACCCTAAACAGTTGGGGACAGAGCTAAAGGTCTGTCCCGCAAAGTCTTAGTACTCGACTTGCACCGGGTCCAACGAGCGCCAAATATACCAAGTTGCGACGGTGCAGTACGGCGCCCATGCAGCGGCCACTTCGCGGGCATCGCTGCGGCTGACTACATCGCCAGAGAAATAATTATGGCTGATGCCGGTGATCAGGCCCACATCGTCCAGTGGCAGCACATTAGGCCGCATGAGGTGAAATATCAAGAACATTTCAGCCGTCCAGCGGCCAATCCCGCGGATGGCAATGAGCTCCGCAACGATTTCGTCGTCGCTCATCGACTCCCAGGACTTGACGTGCAGCGCACCATTGTCGAAGTGCAGCGCCAGATCCACCAGGTATTCGACCTTGCGGGCGGAAAGGCCCGCGGCGCGCATATCGTCCACCTTGAGCTTGAGCACATTGGCCGGCGTCAGCTTGCGCGGCAACAGCTCGAAGCGTCCCCACACAGTTTGTGCAGCCTTGACCGATATTTGCTGACCCACAATGCTGCGCGCCAGCGTGACGAACGCATCGCCCCGGGTTTCCAGGCAGACATCGCCAAACTGCGGGATCAGCCGCTTCATGACCCGGTCTTTCTTGACCAGGTGTTTGCAGGCTTCCTCCCAAAAATACGGCGTCTGTCGCTCAGCCAGCGGCTTCTTCACAGTCGCCATCACTGAACCGCTTCCCAGCTCGTTCCGGTGGGTGAGTCCTTGAGCACAATGCCTTGCGCCAGCAGCTCCTTGCGGATCGCGTCAGCCAGCGCGAAGTCCTTTGCTGCCTTGGCGGCTGCGCGGGCCTGAATTTTGGTCTGGATAGCGGCCTCGTCCAACCCGACACCGGCCTGCAAAAAGGCCTTGGGGCTCTCCTGCAACAGGCCCAGGACGCCGCCCAGAGCCTTCAGTAGACCGGATAGTTCGGCAGATTGCGTGCGGTTGACCTCACCCGCCAGGTCAAACAGCACGGCCACGGCCTCGGGCGTGCCAAAGTCTTCGTCCATGGCTGCCTTAAAGCGGGCTGCATGGTCCTGCGTCCAGTTAATGCCATTCACCAGCTCGGCAGGGCTTACCAGGTCGAGCGCCGTGTACAAGCGCTTGAGCGAGTTACGTGCATCGTCCAAGTGAACATCGCTGTAGCCCAAGGCGCTGCGGTAGTGACCCCGCACCAGAAAGAAGCGTACGGTTTGCGGGTCGTACTTGGCCAGCACTTCGCGTATCGTGAAGAAATTGCCCAGACTTTTGCCCATTTTCTGGTCGTCAACCTCAACCATGCCGTTGTGCATCCAGATCTGGGACATGGGGCGGCCGGTTACACCTTCGGTCTGGGCGATTTCGTTCTCGTGGTGGGGGAATTGCAGGTCGGAACCCCCACCATGGATGTCAAAGCTCTCCCCCAGCGTCTGGCCGCACATGGCCGAGCATTCGATGTGCCAGCCAGGCCGTCCTGTGCCATAGGCATGCCCGCTGGCAGCGCTGTCCCATTTGGCATCGGCGGGCTCTTCGGGCTTGGCGGCTTTCCACAGCACAAAGTCCAAAGGGTCGTTCTTGCCGTCGTCGACAGCCACCCGCTCACCGGCGCGCAAGCTTTCCAGCGACTTGCCGGACAACTTTCCATAGCCTGCAAACTTGCGCACGGCGTAGTTCACATCACCCGAACTGGCCTTGTAGGCCAGGCCCTTGCCCTCCAGCTGGCGGATCATGTCCAGCATCTGGGGTACGTATTCGGTGGCACGCGGCTCGATCGTCGGCGGCTCAATGCCCAGGCGGCCTATGTCTTCGTGCATGACCCCAATCATTTCGTCGGTCAGCGCGCGGATAGGGATGTTGCGCTCCAGCGCGCGGCGGATGATCTTGTCGTCAATGTCGGTGATGTTGCGGACGTAGGTGACGCGGTAGCCGCTGCTTTTGAGCCAGCGCTGCACCACGTCAAAGGCCATCGCCATGCGGGCGTGGCCGATGTGGCACAGGTCATAAATCGTCATGCCGCAAACGTACATGCGCACGTGGCCAGCTTCGAGAGGGGTAAATGGCTCAAGCCCACGCGACAGCGTGTTGTAAATGCGCAAACTCATGGGTATTTCTATGCCGCCGCCCAAGGACAAATGGGCCCGGGCAACAGCTCTAACTCGTTCAGGTCTGGTAAGGGTAAATCTCGGTCTCTCGCCTGAGGGCGCGTCCACCCCCTCAGCTACAATTCAACGCAGTATAAAGCCCCTCCGACGCCCGTTCTGCGAGGGCTCCTCCAACGTCTGAGAATCTGAAAGCCGTATGACGCACTCCCGTTTAACTGTACTTGGACCCCTGCGGCTACTCACACTCGCTGCGGCCTTGATGTTCTCATTGGCCCACGCAGATGAATATGCAGACGTCGCGCAGCTAGTGCGCGGCGGCAAACTGCCCGAGGCGCTAACCAAGGCGGACCAGTACCTGACGACCAAGCCACGCGACCCGCAAATGCGCTTTCTCAAAGGTGTCATCCAGCGTGATTCGGGCAAGACCACGGACGCGATTGCGACCTTCACCCGCCTGACCGAAGACTTCCCCGAATTGCCCGAGCCGTATAACAACCTGGCCGTGCTCTACGCTGGACAAAGCCAGTTCGACAAGGCCCGCACGGCCCTGGAAATGGCCATTCGCACCAACC
>NZ_JANXUQ010000283.1 GCF_025356155.1 Rhodoferax sp.
TGAATTCGCCAAAGCGCAGCACCCCGCACTCCACTGCAAACTGCACAAACTCTTGGGCCAACGGGTCGTGATTTGCCATGAAAAATTCCTTGTTTAAATTAACCAGTCTCAACCTCAATGGCATCCGCTCTGCCACCAGCAAGGGGCTGGAGGCGTGGCTGCACCAGGCCGCGCCTGATTGTATTTGCGTGCAAGAGGTGAAGGCCCAGGCGGCCGATATAGCGGACAAGTTTGAGTCGCTGGCCGGTCTCAAGGGCCATTTTCATTTTGCCGAGAAAAAGGGCTATTCGGGCGTGGGCGTCTACACCCGCCTGGAGCCCAGCGATGTGGTGATCGGCTTTGACCGCGGCGAGTTCGATGGCGAAGGTCGTTACGTGGAGTTGCGCTTTGACACGCCGTCGCGCAAGCATTCCATCATCAGTTCGTACTTTCCCAGCGGCTCGTCGGGCGAAGAGCGCCAAACCGCCAAGTTCCGGTTTTTGGCGGCGATGTACCCACACCTGCAGGCGCTGAAGGCCGAGCGCGACTTCATTTTGTGCGGCGACATCAACATCGCCCACAAAGAGGCAGACTTGAAGAACTGGCGCAGCAACCAGAAGAACAGCGGCTTCACGCCCGAAGAGCGCGCCTGGGTTACCAAGCTGGTTGGCGAGGGCGGCATCGTCGACGTCTACCGCCAGCTGGAGCCCGACACGACAGACGCCTGCTACACGTGGTGGAGCAACCGTGGCCAAGCCTATGCCAACAACGTGGGGTGGCGGCTGGACTACCACCTGGCGACGCCCGCATTGGCGGCTGCCGCGCGCAAGGTGGATATCTACAAACACGAGAAATTCTCGGACCACGCGCCCATCACCATCACGTACGATTTCGCAGCCTGATTACCCTTTGCTAGCAATTCAGTAGCTGCTCACGTAGTATCGGCGAGGGCTACAGGCTATTTTCACTCAAGCGTTTGTCGCCAGAAGGCCTCTTAGCGCCTGCGCGCCCGCTCATACAGCGGCATGACCTTGGGCAGGTTGGCTTGAATGTCCGCAATGCGGTTTTTGCCAATGGGGTGGGTGGAGAAGAACTGCGTCAGTTGGTTTTGCTGCGCCGCCTTACCTTCAGCTGCACCCATCTTTTGCCACAAAGTCACGCCAGCACGCGGATCAAAGCCGGCGCGGGCGGCCAACTCCATGCCGACCAGGTCGGCTTCGGATTCGTTTTCGCGGCTGAATTCAAGCGTCAGCAGGTTGGCTCCTCCACGGGCCACCCCGTCGGTGATGCGCGAGTCGATGCCAAAATAGCTGGAAGCCACGGCGCCGGCTATTCTGGCGGCGATGTTCGTCGTGGCGCTCTTCGCCATGCGTTCACGCGCATGTTCGCGTAGCGCGTGGGCTACCTCATGGCCCATGACCATGGCGACCTCGTCATCCGTCAACTGCAGCTTTTCCAGGATGCCGGTGTAGAACGCAATCTTGCCGCCGGGCATGCAAAAGGCGTTGATCTGGCTGGAGCCGATCAGGTTGACCTCCCACTGCCAGTCGCGGGCGCGGGGGTTCCACTCCGATGCAAAGGGAATGAGCTTTTGCGCGATGGCCCGAAGGCGCACCACCTGGGCGTTGTCCTTGGGGGCCAGCGCCCGTTTGGCCTCGGCCTGCTGCAGCAACTGCACATATTGCTGCGCGGCGGAGCGCTCCACCTTCTCGGCTGAGACCAGCTTGGTTAATACGGAGTTGCCGCCCACATCTACGCCCTCGCGCGCGTGGGCCAGCGGCATACAGCAGGCGACGGCCACTGCCAGCGCGGCGAAGCATTTGGAACCGATTTTCATAGCGCTATTATTCCTCCATGACCACACTGCCGCTTACCACCCTGCCATTGGCTCACAAGCGCCAGTGGATTCAGACTCCATGACCGAGGCCATTCTCCCCGTTCGCCGCAAACGCTCTGCCATGGAGGTGCTGCGCGAACTGCGCCAGCCCAAGGTTGCGGTCATGCTGGCGTTGGGCTTTGCCTCGGGTCTGCCTTTTTTGCTGACCGCCAATACCTTTGGCTACTGGTTGCGCGACGACGGTACGAGCCTGGTGGCCATCGGATTCATCTCGTGGGTCGGCTTTGCCTATGCGTTCAAGGTGTATTGGTCGCCGTTGGTGGACCGCATTGATGTGCCGCTGCTGGGCCGTTTGGGCCGGCGCCGGGGCTGGATGCTGCTGTGCCAGATTCTGGTCACGATCGGGATACTGGGCATGGCCACCGTGGGCACGGCGGGCGGACTCGCGGCCATCGGTGCGTTCGCGTTGTTGACAGCCTTTGCCTCGGCCACGCAAGACATTGCGATCGACGCCTGGCGCATCGAGGCGGCGTCCGACCCCGACGAGGTGGGGCTGATGACATCGGCCGCGCAGGTCGGCTATCGCATCGCGCTGCTCGTGACGGACGCCTTGATCATCGCCGCAGCGGCCCGCGTGGGCTGGCCACTGTCGTACGTTGGCATGGCTGTGCTGATGGCGCTTTGCACGATCGCGACCTTGTTCGCTGCGGAGCCCGGCCGTGCCGTGACCGTGCTGCGCGACAAGCCGCCGCTGTGGGCATTGCGTGGCCTGGCCGACGCCGTCATCGGGCCGTTCATCGACTTCTTTGCCAAGCACAAGGCCGCTGGGCTTGTCATGCTGCTGATGGTAGCGTTGTACCGCCTGCCGGACTTCGTGATGGGGCCAATGTACAACCCGTATTATCACGACCTCGGCCTGTCCAAAGATACCGTCGCCTGGGTGCGCGGCTCATTCGGTCTGGTGGCTACCTTCGCCGGC
>NZ_JANXUQ010000004.1 GCF_025356155.1 Rhodoferax sp.
TAAGCGCCCTGTCAGTGGCTCCAATACGCCGACTATGAAATGGATCCTATACGGCGATCACGCCGTGGCTCCATTACGCCGGTCACAAACTGGATCCTATATGCCGATCATGGAATGGATCCTATACGGCGGTCGGTGACATCGGGGGCATATGGCCAACCCCGCTGTGACATTTAAGTCCCTTTGCGTAATAGATGGCGACTCTCAACAAATGGACGACCTGGATGCAGGTGTAATAAGACTCCCAGGAACACAACCCGAAGTCGCCGTTTATGAGGCCGTGCATGGACGCCTCGATCACGACTTAGCTGTTCTAACGGTATCTTGTCAGCGAGCGCCAGAAGCGCAAGAGTTAATGCGCAAATCCATGGAGGAGGTCGCACGGACAAATCGCGATCCTCACCTTCTGTTCAATCAAGTTGGAATAAAAATCGGATTTGTCCCGGAGGCTATCGTGCGTGGGGCATTCCTCGCACTTTGGGTGCGTGCTAATCCCGATTTCTGTAAGAAGCTTTCAACTGAGGTGTTGGCGAGAATCAAAACTTAAATGCGGAATTGCACTTGGTTGTGTGGCGTAAAGCACACTAGCATCAATCAGGCCCGCATTGCAATCCGCACCACCTCCTGCCCATAGCTGTAATGCAACCCCGCAGGCAGCGCAAACACCCGGTGCTCCGGCGTCAGCCCCGTGTTGCGCACCAGCTTGCTATTGCCGCTACCGGCCTGCTTGGCGCTGAATACCGCCAGCTCACCATTGACCAACACCTCCACGCCAATGCCCTGCTCGTTGACAGCCACGTTGAGCGTCATCTCATCGGTGGGTTCGGTGGCGGTGATCTCAAAGCCTTGCTGCGCGCCGCTCCTGCACAAGGTCAGCCGATAGGTTTGACCATCCTTGCGGCCGTAGGCCAGCGCCAGCACATAGTCGGGCGAGACCATGAATGCGTCCACCAACCGGTAGGAGGCCAGGCCACTGGCCTTGTCTACGCGCACGCTGTCGCCAACGGGCAGCACCAGGAACGGCATGCCCAGTGCGTCGAACACGGCCATGGTGGCGAACACGGTTGCGGCCTGGGCCAGGAAGGGCCAACTGGCGCGCACCGACAGCACGGTGTGGGCACCCATCCGGTCCACCGCAATTTCCGTCAGGCCGCGGTCGCTGTTGGCGTTGACCGCAAAGAGGCGGTTGCCAAAGGTGACCAGCCGCTGGGCCAGGCTGGGAAGGAGCTTGGCGTCTTTGGTGGCGGTCAACGGCATTGGGTCGCGCTCAGCGGGTACCAGGTGGCCGGAGATGCCGCTTCTCTGCGGATTGCCGCTGGTGTTGTTAAGTGACGCATAGAACAAGCCACCCGCGCAACGCATCAGAGCGGCCAGGCCGTGGTGCAGTGCCTCCAACTGCGGAGGGGTCAGGCTGGGCAGGTTTTTTTTTCGTTGCAGGTCGTAGGCATACAGGATGCCTGCGCCACCGGGCCCGCGCCACAAGGCCACGCCGCAGCTCAGCACTTCGACCACATCCCCCTCTAGTTGCACCAGCACGTCGTGGCTGACGGTTTGGCTGGTGGGGGTGCGTGTCGCGCGCTTGGGCGCGGGTGCAACCACGCGGGCGGCGTGCACGCCGGGTGGTGCGCTGCGCAGGCCGTGCTGGAAGACGTCGCGGTACCAGTCCAGCAGCGCGCCGGGCAGCGTGGTGTAGTCGCGCACGCCGGCGTTGACCGACACGCGGGGGTCGAACACGGATGCGTTGGCCAGCATGCGCGCTTGCAGGTCGCCGCGCTTGAAGTCGGGATGCACGCCCTTGTAGGGGTGTATGCCGGCCAGCACCTGGAAGCTGACCACGGCCCATGAAAACCAGTCGGTCAGCGGCGTGAAGTCGGCGCTGTGCAGGTCGCGTATGGACGGCATGATGGCGCTGGCCTTGTGCGGGCCGATCTGCCAACTGTCCACGTCCAGCAAGCGCGGGGCGGTGCCGTCGGCTAAGTAGTTCATCTCGTTGGCATCTACCAGCACGGCGCCGAACTGGTGGGCGGCTTCCACGGCCAGGCGCATGTTCTCAACCAACGCCAGCGATTCCTTCAGGCCAAAGTTTTTGGGGTCGCGCCAGGCGTTCGTAAAAGTCTTGACCAGGGGCACGCCGCTGGCTTGCGGCATGTAGAAACCCACCACTTCGTGCTGGGTGTTGAGCAGCACATCGGTTGGCGCGACGATGTGTGGGTGCTGGATGGCCCGCAGCAACTTGAGCTTGTCTTCTATGCCACGGGCACGGGCTCCGGCTGGGTCCAGGTAGAGCTTGTAGACATAACCGCCTTTGGCATAGACCAAGCCTTCGCCACCGGTGGCCAGGTAGTCGGTTTGGGTGAGGGCTACTTCGCCCTTGCCCGGTAGATGCACGCGCAGGGGGGACTGGCCACTGAGGTTGAGGCTTGTTGTGGTCATGATACGACCTCCTCACGTTGCATGCGGGCCAGCGCGGCTATGGAGAAGTCGTCTTGCGGGATGTGGCCGCTTTTCTCCCACTGCGCCAGGGCCTTCATGGCGCGGCGTTTTACAAAACTGCCTTCGTAATTTTTGAAGGCCAGGCAGGTGGTCGCAGCGTCCAGTGCATCCAGTTTGCTGATCTGGCCTATGCCGTCGGTGCAGATGGCCAGGGCGGAGATGTCTGTTAGGTCGATCTCCGTGGTCCAGCCTTGGAGGAAGTCTTGGGCGGGGATGTCGCGGGTGATGGCGTCAGCATTTGTGGAGTGGGTGTTGAGCTGCACGCTGAGAGCGCCATTGGCCGCGGATGCAGTGAACTGCGCGGCCACTATGGGTTGCAGGCAATAGCCCAGGTAGTTAGGGGCGTTGTCGGGCCAGGATGCTTCTGTGATTTGCACGGTGCCGTTGGTTTGGCGTGCGGCGTAGGCGCCGTCGCCAGCCATGAAGAGCTTGGCGGTGGTAGTTGTGGCGCAGAAGGCGACGACGCTGGCCAGGTAGTCTTGCGGGATTCCGCCCAGGGGCATGGATTGCAGGTGGGTGCGGATGCGGTGGATGGATGCCGGGGTGAAACAGTCTTGCAATGAGGTTGTGCGTTGCAGCTCTGACTCCATCGCCAGGGCTAGTACGCGCGCGCCTAGGTCGGTGCGGGCGTTGGCGCCGGAGCAGCCGTCGGTGACTATGGCGTAGACGCGGCCATCTTTTAGGGTGCCTGATACCGCGTAATCCTGGCAGGGTTCGCCAGCTCGAGTGTGGGAGGTGCCTATGGTGAAGTAGTGGTCTACGGTTAGGGTTGGCATGGTTTGAGTCCGGTAGGTTGGTATGCGTACGCAGAAAATGGGGTCAGAGCACACGTGCGCTTCGCTCCCGGTGATCCGACCCCAATTTCTGCTAGACCCTCGCTTTAGAACACCAACGTCTGGCTGGCGCCGCCGGTGCCTAGGCTTTGGGATTGGGCGGAGATGCTGCGGGAAACGAACTGGGCCAGTTGGGCCAGCTTGGCGGGTGTGGCGTCGCCCACGTCCACGTACTGGGTCAGGCCGGCATCGTCTTTGAAGGCTTGCAGTGGGGCGCTGTACATGCTGGCGTTGACGCCGACCAAAATCACGTTCAGCGATTCCAGCCATTCTTGTTGCACGCCGTTCACCACCTCGGCCGCCACATCGCTGGTGGTGTAGTGCGAGCAGTTGTCGTCGCCGTCGGTCACCACCACCACCAGACCATTGACACTGAAGTCTTGGTCGCTCAGCATGCGGGCGTATTCATTGGTGGCCATGACCGCGTTGCGCGTGGCGTCAAACAGCGCGGTAGAGCCGCTGCAACGTGGGGCCTTGTAGACGGCAGGGTCCGCCCGGGTCAACTCGGTGAAGCCATGTTCCTCATCCACGCGCTCGTTGAACTCGGTGCTGCGCAGCATCAGGTAGTCGGCACGCGGGCTGCGGTGGCAGGCTTCAACCACGGCCTGTTTCATGACCAGAAGTTGCTTCACGAATCCGTTGACGCTACCGGACTTGTCGATGACCAGGGTTACGAGCGTGTATTCGGTAGAGCCCAACTTTTCGGGCCGCACGCCCGAGAAGGCGAAGTTCGCGATCTGCGTGGTCTGCATGGTGGTGGCGTCCATCAGTTTCATCGTGGTTCTCCTATGGGTTGGTAAGTCAATTCAAAGCATGTAGTCGGTCGAGTGCGCGGTCTTCATGCCCCGGGCCTGCATCTCGTTCACAAAATCGGCGCCCAGTTGCTCGAAGCCGCCCACGCTGTTGCAGCAGTCGGTCAGCAACACCAGCTTGCGGATGTTGTCCTCGCCAAAGTTGCTGGCAATGTCGCGCACGGTGTTGGCCACGCAGTGCGACAGCGCCTCGCCGGCGACGATGACCACGTCGGCATCTGACAGCGTGCGTATCAGGCGGCTGTTGAGCAGCGTGCCCGGGTCCGATGGGTCGGGCACTTCGGCCTGCACGGCGGAGTAGTGCTCGGTGAAGGGGTTGGAGCCCTTGGTCACGTAGTCCACCACGTCCAGCTTCTTGCGTGCCCACGCGTCCAGCGACTGCGCCACGGTGGCGTGCACGTTGTGGCCCCAGTGGCCGATCAGGCAGTGCTCGGGCCACACCACCAGCGCATAGCGTTGGGCCGACTCCAACTGCTCCACGTACCGGCGGCTGCGCTCCTGCAGCAGCGGATTGCGTGAACGCCACAGGCCGGCTGCGATGTCTTTGGAGGTGATGACCGTAAAGGGCGCGGGTGCTTGGCCTTTGTCATTGGCCCACCAGGTGGGGTGGGCAATGTCGATGGGGTTGTGGGAATCCAGCGTGACGTGGATGTCAAACAGTTTGTTACCCGCACGGTCTATGAAGGCGGCCAGGCGCTTCATGTCTTGGTCGGCGCCTGTTACCGGCAGGGCGGGGGCAAGTTTGCGGCCGGCAGCCAGTGGATCGGCAGGCTGCTCGGCAACCGGAATGTCGCAAAAGTCGTTTTGCGGGTCAATGATGAGCAGGTGAACTTTGGTGGATGTCTTCATGGTGAAAGCCCCTTTCGGTGTGGTGATGGTTTCAGTATAAGTTCGTTATTTGTATTTTGCAATTAACTATCTTTTAAACATGGAAAAGCAGTTTTATTAGACTGTTTAAATTGAAAGTGGCTATGAAGCAAGGCCGATGGGTGTTGTAGAAATCTTGTTAATGTCTAAAATGAAAAAACCATGCCAAAGACCGACCCCGACTGGACCATCATCGTCACCGTGGACGTGGTGCTGTTCGCACTGCGCGACAAGAAGCTGCACGTGGTGCTGAGCCGCCGCCCCAATGAGCCCTTTGCCGGCCAGTGGGCACTGCCCGGCGGCTATGTGCACAAGCAAGAAGACGCTGACAGCCTGGCCGCCGCGCTGCGCGTGCTGCGCAGCAAGACCGGCATAACTCCGCCCTACCTGGAGCAGCTCTACAGCTTTGCCGATGGTGCGCGCGACCCGCGTGGCTGGTCGGTCAGCCTGAGCAACTTTGCACTGGTGGACCAGACCGTGCTGGCCAGCGCCCAGGCGGCAGCACCGGGCTTTGGTTTTGATCTGGTGGAGGTGAACGCGGTGCCACGCCTGTCGTTCGACCACAACCGCATTTTTGACGTGGCGCTCAAACGCCTGCGTGACAAAAGCTCATACTCCACGCTGCCCTGCTACCTGTTACCCGAGCAGTTCACCTTTGCCCAGGTGCACGAGACCTATGAACATGTGATGGGCGTCGCACTGGACAAGAGCGCCTTTCGCCGCAAGCTGACCGAGATGGACGTGCTGGAAGAATGCAAGGGCCAACGCGTGGGCGGTGCGCATCGGCCGGCGCAGTTGTTCAAGGTGAAGGCGGATGTAGCGAACCGCTTGCGCTTGCTGGAACGGCCCTTGGCCTGACTCGACAGGAATACATCCCCATGCACACCACCCACCTGCTCTACCTGCACGGCTTTCGTTCTTCACCCGCGTCGACCAAGGCGCGCCTGACTGCTGTCGCAGTGGCAGAGCGCTTTCCCGATGTGACATGGCTCTGCCCCGCACTTCCGGCGTCGCCCAAACAAGCCATAGCAGAAGTACTGCAAACCACAGCAGATTGGCCGCCGGCAACCACGGCGGTCATTGGTTCATCACTGGGTGGGTTTTATGCGACCCGGCTGGCCGAGCGCTGGGGCTGCAAAGCGGTTTTGCTGAACCCGGCGGTGCGCCCGGCGCGTGACTTGGCTGCACACCTGGGCAATCAGACGGTGTGGCACGACCCGGACCAGCATTTTGTCTTTGAAGCTGCTTACGTGGATGAGTTGATTGCGCAAGAGGTGGCGCGTATCACCAAGCCTGAGCGCTACTTTGCCGTCATTGCCAAGGGGGACGAAGTGCTGAATTGGCGGGAGATGACGGGCCACTATGCGGGCGCCGCCATCAAGCTGCTGCCGGGCGGAGACCACGCATTGAGTGACTACGACAAGCACCTGGGTGCGGTGCTGGATTTTCTGGTTTAACGCTGGCCGCGTGCGGCCTCGAAACGGGGGTCTTGGTTGAACTCACGGGCGGCACGGTCGTGCTGTTCGCGCCGGTCGTCGCGGTCATGGCGTTCGTTGCGCTCGTAACGCTCATGCCTTTCATACCGGTCATACCTGTCACGGCGCTGCTCAATGCGGCGCGCCTCTTGCAGGTCGTAGTAACTTGGCCCACGCAGGTATTGACCGTGGCGCTCCCACCAAGGGTTGCCCTGCTCCACCCGCACGAAGTGGACCGGTTGACCGCAGGCGCGGTAACGACCGCAGTAGCGCCCCCAATCGCGGTACTCTTCTGGCGCGACGTGCAGGTAAATGGGGGCGGCACCATACACGGGTGCGCCGACGATGACGGGCTGTACATTCAATACAGGTGGGGGTGGATTATTGCCGATGAAAATTTGGCCAAAGACACCAGGTGCAAACGCGCCGCCTACGGTGACGTTGGCATAGGCTTGCGCATGTGCGGCACCTGCCATTGCCACGGTGACCATTGCAGCAGCGATCAGGGACTTGGTATTCAACATGGATACTCTCACTCTTCAGGCGAGGGTCGTATGGGCTCCGACCGTCTTGAGCAACCCCCGGCTTTCGCGGGAGCTTGCAACTACAACGTCGCCCGGCCGACCATGTTGACCGCATTTACCTTTGTTTACAAGGCAAAAGCGGACTTGAGAGAAGAATGCATTCGGCCTTTCATTGGATATTTGCAGCCTCCTTTGCGGATCGGGCTTCGATGGCGCCGAGCAGCATGACGCTGGACAGCAACCCGTAGGCGGCGGTCCATGCTTCGCGCACGGCGGGGGTGAATTTTTCGCCCAGGCCTTCGTCCAATGTCCCGATCAGTGCGCTGCCTACCGTGGCGTAGTGCTCATCCTGCACGCCGTAGTTGACGTGGCGAGCGCCCAGTTGGCGCACCACAGGCACCAGCGCCTCCAGGTTGGTCAGCCCGTTGACAGCTGCTCCCAACATGGCCATCAGCATGCGGCTTTGGTGAACCATGTCGCCCTTGAATAAGGGGCGCAGCGATGGGTCCAGTGTAAAAAGTCGTTTATAAAAAATCTCGGCGACTGACAACGCGTTGGGGCGCACCACGTCGAATGTGACCTGTACCAAATTGATTTCTGCGGAGTTCATGGGCACTCTGTTCCTTGAATAGTTGTTGTTAACCATCCAAACTACTCAAGATAAGTGCCAGTTTTTTTTCTTATATAAATCAACGACTTATGAAATTTCAGTGCAGTCAGGTTGTCGGGATTCACCGACAGGTATCGCCGGCTTTAGTGCCGAGCACCCGGCGACGCAGGGAAACGGGCCTGTCAGCAAAACCCGACAAGGTCAGACCTCCGGGACTTGGGTTTGGGCCGCTTTAAAGTTGGCAATAAAGTTACGGTAAGCACTACACCCAATGGGGTTTTGCAATTGGTCCTTTCCCTTCCACTGCTGCCGCACCGTCTATCGGGGCTGCGCTGGTAGCTGCACGCCATTGAAAATCCGGTCGCAAACTGCGGCACCGATCAACCAGAGATAGAGATTTCGAGTCGGACACTTTCTTAGCAACTGCCAGGACAGTATTCATTTGTAAGCCGTGAGGATTAAAAAAGGGTGCCGTCCCTTATGCTGTGACGACACCCAACCGATCCGCCCGGAATCGGAACCCCATTGAATATTCACTGCGCCCGCCACGCCCTCACGCGACGGGTGCTATTGAAGCGTTGCGTTTAAAAGTTAAACCCGATATTGACCCCTGCGGTGCGTGGTGGCATGTACTGCGCCACTGCGCGGACGATGGTGGGTCCTCCAGCTGCGCTGGTTTTGATGTTGGCATCTTCCAGGTTGCGAATAAAGCCATCCACCCACCAGGACTTGCCGGAGTTGTAGCGCAAGCCAAGATCGGTGCGGGTGTAGGCCTTTTGTGTATCAAGTTCACCATAGTTGAAGATGCTCAGGAAACTATCCGTTTCGTAGTGCAGGCTGATACGGGGCGTCAGAGTTGCACCATTCGCCATGTTGAATGCGTGCTCATACTGGAATGTGGCCTGGAAGCTTGGCGCGTGTGCCAGCTTATTGCCGGTCACGTCCAGGCAGCCGTTGCCAATATTCACCAGCTTGCAAGGGCTTGGCAGGTTGTAGTCGTTGCTCAGGCCAATCAAAGCACCCAGTTTGGTTTGTGTGAAGGCCATGGTCGCCTGAAAGCGGTCAGCCGGAGTAATTTTCCAAGCCAGTTCGGATTCAAAGCCGGACACTGTGGCACCTTCTGCGTTGCCGGTCAGGAATGAACGGGTACCGTCCGCATTGAGTACGGGAGACGAGAACTGAAAGTCCTTGAAGTCAGAGAAGTACACCGAGTTGTTGAACTTGATCGATCCACCTGCCAGCGTTTGCTTCGTACCAAATTCCAGCGTGGTCAGTGTCTCAGGCTTGTAGGTAGCGCCACCGTCTTGCACGCTGCCGGCTTTGTAACCTGTGGCAACGCTGCCGTACACCATGAGTTGCTTGCTGACGTCATAGTTGGCACGCAGGAGACCCGTCGTCTTTCCACCGGTGAACTTGCCATCATTACAGCAACCATCGTTGAAGCCGGACCCTGGGGCTGCGGGATTGGTACCCGGATCGATCGGGCGTCCAGGAACAGTCGCGCTATAGGCCCATCCGTATCCACGCCCGCCGATGTTTTCGCGCTCGTCACTGGTGTATCGCAATCCGCCCGTCACGTGCAGGTCCCCCATGTTGAAGGTGGTTTGACCAAAAATCGCGGCCGACTTGTTGGTCTCCTTCGGCTGTATGAACGAACCTTGCCAACCGACAGTGCCTTGTTGGGTGCCGTTCATGATGGGAATGTCAAAGCGTATGCCGTTGTCTTCAGCCGCATAGTAGACACCCAAGATCCAATCGACATCGCGTTTGCCAGTGGTTTGCACGGTCACTTCATGGCTGAAGTTGCGGTAGTCGGACCAGTTGGTGCGGTCTTCCTGATAGGAGCCGTTGGTGGTAAAGCTGGTGGGCACATCAATGCCGCGATCCTGGTCGAACGTGCCGGAACCGGTGGCGTGTGAATAGCCTGCGGTGTAGGCCAGCGCAAGGCCATTGCCGAAATCGTAGTCAAGTCGGCTGCGGATGGTGTCTACGTCACGATTCAGGTAAGGCGCGGTGTCGATCAAGGCAGACCACAGCTTCTGCCCTTCACGGGGTGTTTGCATCAGGTCCATGCTAGGGGTACCACGGTCCCTGAATTTTTCATAGGACACATTCCAGCTCAGATCTTTGGAAGGCTTGACCAACAGGCTCACCCGCGCTGCGCTTTGATCCTGAGCGTTGTATTTTTGGCCGCCCTGTACAAAGTTGTTGTAGTTGATGGGTTGGAAATCAGCAATCTTGCCGCCGCCCGCCAAAAACGCAGACTGTTGTTGTGCGACGCTGTAGCGGGTAGGGTTCTGGTAATCGACGTAGCCGTCGTGGGACTCGTGCACCAATGCAACGCGCAGTGCCATGGTGTCGCTGATGGGCGCATTAAAGTTGGCACGGGAGCCCAACTGGTTGTAGCTCCCCACACCACCACTGACGCTACCAAAGGTCTCTCCCAGCGCTGGCTTGGCAGTTTGCATGTTGACCGCGCCGACGGTGGAGTTCTTGCCCCACAACGTCCCCTGGGGCCCGCGCAAGACCTCAATATTTTCCATATCGAACAGCAACACGGCTGCGCCTTCTGCGCGGGGTGCATAGATACCGTCTACAAAGATTGCAATTTCAGGATCCGCGTATTCGGTCTTCGCACTGTCGTTGCCGATGCCGCGCAGCGTCATAGTGATCACGCCATGGTCACCCTGCGTGGTGCCAGAAAAGCTGGGTACCAAGGCCGCAATGTCCTGCACTGTTTGCACGTGGTGCTTGTCCAGGTCTTGGGCATTGAGGGAGGTCACAGCCAACGGTGTGCTTTGCAGTGACGTCGTACGCTTGGTCGCGGTGATGACGACTTCCGGCAGTGTGGATGAGGCGGCTTCCGCCTTTTGAGCGGCAGTCTGGGCATAGCCAGCACCGGAACCTGCCAATAGTGCCAGGACAGCGAGTTGCACGGGTGAACCGAGCATCTTTCTGTATTTAGGAGTGTGAGTCTTCATATTGTCTCTTTCATGTTTCGGTATGGATCGGCAGTCACTCAGCGTCAACTCGCATTGCTTCTCGTTATCGCTCGAGTTGCCGTATCATGCGCAAAAATGACAGCGTTGTCTATTGCAAATGACAGCGTTGTCATGTTTTTCGCACAGGGATAAACCCTAGGTCTGCACTTACACGGAAAAAGGAAAATTCGCCATGAGTCCTATCAAAAACATTCTTATCGTTGGTGGTGGAACAGCCGGTTGGCTGACCGCCGCTTTTCTGGCGCGCACACTCGGCACGGCTTCAGGCGCGGATATCAGCGTCACGGTGGTTGAGTCTAGCGACATCGGCATCATCGGGGTTGGTGAGGGCACGTTCCCATCCATACGCGGCACGTTGGCGGCCATCGGAATTGACGAAGCACGTTTCATCCGCGAATGCAATGCAACGTTCAAACAAGGTATCCACTTTGTGGACTGGGTGCGTAAGCCGGGTTCGCCGGGTACCGATCATTACTTCCACCCCTTCAGCCTGCCAAGCCAGCGCGGCGGTGGCCCGGATCTTTTGCCGTATTGGTTGCTGGGCGCCGGTGAAAATGGTGCTGCATTTGCACAAGCATCCACCATGCAAAAGTGCGTGGCCGACGCATCGCATGGGCCTAAGCGCGTGGGTGACGGCGATTTTCTGGGGCCTCTCAACTACGCTTACCACTTTGATGCGGGGCGCTTCGCTGCCCTACTGGCTACACACGCCAAGTCTTTGGGTGTCGCCCATCAAGTTGCGACTGTAGACACCGTAGAGCTGGCAGAAGACGGTGCCATTTCCGGTGTGGTTACACGTGAATGCGGGACTCTTACCGCAGATCTCTACATTGACTGCACAGGCTTCCATGCGGCACTGATTGGCAAGGCGTTGGGCTCACCGTTTCGCAGCGTCAGCGACGTGCTGTTTGTCGACAGCGCGTTGGCCATGCAGGTTCCCTATGCCAGCGCACAAGCCCCCATACCCTCATACACCATCTCCACTGCGCATGAAGCGGGTTGGACGTGGGACATTGGCTTGCAACAGCGACGTGGGATTGGTTACGTATACAGCAGCGCCCACACCGACGACGCGCATGCCGAGCAGGTGCTGCGTTCCTACGTTGGACCGGCGAGCGATTTACTTACTCCACGCAAGCTGCGACTAAACGTGGGTTACCGCGACGTGCAGTGGATCAAGAATTGCGTGGCTGTTGGATTGTCTGGCGGCTTTCTGGAGCCGTTGGAATCATCGGGAATTGGCCTGATTGAAACTGCCGCCTATCTCGTCAGCTATCTGTTCCCGAGAGACGGTGACATGGTGCCCGTGGCCAAGTTGTTCAACGCGTTGATGCGGGCCCGCTACGAGCGCATCGTGGATTTCGTCAAGATGCACTACTGCCTGACCCAACGCACGGACTCGCAATTTTGGATAGACAACGCCGACGCCCGCACCATACCCCAAACGCTGCAAGAGAAGCTGTCCATGTGGCGCTGCAGGCCGCCGCATCGTTTGGATTTTGTGACCGATCTGGAGATGTACCCGCCATCGAGCTGGCAATACGTGTTGTATGGCATGGAGTTCAAGACCGATCTGGGTTTGAGCCGCGCCTCCTACCCGCGAATGGAAGAGGCACGCAAGGAATTCATGATGATCCAGAAAATGGGACGACATGCATTGGCCGATCTACCCACGCACCGCGCCCTGGTCAACAGCATGTGTGCTCGCCCCTCATGAAATATAGACAGCGCTGTCATTTTTGATAGTATCATCTGCGATATGAGGCAAAACTCCGTCCTTTCGGTGGAGCAAAAAGAAAACGAAACCAGGCAAATGAACAACCATTCCAACGTCACTCTTCTGGATTTAAGCAAAAGTCTGCACCCCGACTTTCAGTGGGGGTCCGCGACAAGCGCCGCGCAAATAGAGGGTGCCTACGATACAGATGGCAAGGGGCTCTCGATATGGGACACCTTCTGCGCCGAGCCAGGGCGAATCAACGACGCGTCAGACATTCGCGTCGCATGTGATCATTACCATCGCTACCGCGAGGACGTAGGTCTTATGCAAGGCATGGGATTGGATGCGTACCGGTTCTCCATCGCCTGGGCACGGGTTCAGCCGTCGGGCAAGGGTGCATGGAACGAAGCAGGATTTTCCTTCTACGACCGGCTTATCGATACCCTGCTCGAAGCCGGCATTCGCCCCCATGTGACGCTCTACCACTGGGATCTTCCCCAAGCGTTACAAGAAGAGTTTGGTGGTTGGGAGTCGCGCAAAATCGTCCCCTTGTTTGCAGACTATGCGGCAGAAGTAGCGCGGCGATTTGGCGACCGGGTCGCGAGCATTGCAACACTCAATGAGCCCTGGTGCGTCGCAACACTGGGCTACGAGATCGCGCAATTTGCGCCAGGGAAAAAGGACCGCGCCCTGGCGATGCAGGTGTCGCACCATTTGATGATGGCGCACGGTGCCGCCGTGAAGGCCATGCGGGCCGTCACCCACGCGCCGCTGGGAGTCGTGCTCAACCACACACCTGCGTTCGCCGCCGAGGTGCTGGAATCGGATCGCAAGGCGGTCCGCATCGACGATGGCTTGAACGTCCGCTGGTATATGGACCCTATCTTTCGTGGCCAATACCCGGCCGACATCTTGGAATACCTGGGAGCAGACGCCCCCACGATCGAAGCCGGTGATCTGGCCCTTATCCACCAGCCGCTGGATTTCTTGGGAATCAACTTCTACACACGTAGTTTCATCAGCACGCAAAAGCCACCAAAACCAGCACCCGGAAAACAAGGCTTTACCGATATGGGGTGGGAAATTTACCCCGAAGCGCTGACACAGCATTTGGTGCGGCTTTCGCGCGAATACGCGCCGCCTCCGATCTTCATCACAGAGAACGGTATGGCCAATGCGGATCAGATCGTGGATGGCCGCGTCGCTGATGTGGAGCGCATCCAGTATGTGAGCGACCACTTGAAGGCACTCGCCCGCGCCGTTGAATTAGGTGTCGATGTGCGAGGGTACTTCTACTGGAGTCTTCTGGACAACTTCGAGTGGAACTCGGGATACACGAAGCGCTTTGGACTCTTCCATGTGGACTACTCGACCCAGGAGCGAGTGGCCAAGGACAGTGCCCTCTGGTACCGCGACTTCATTGCCGCATTCAAATCGCGGCATGCTCTTACAGCAGCGGTTTGATAGGGTGCGGTGATTTTTCCTGTTTAAAAGAATAAGGTGGTTGATTTGTATGAACCAAGCAATCAAGACAAAACGCTCTCCGCTCTCCTGGGTTCCCACCGCGTATCTGGCTGAGGGGATCCCTTTTGCCATGGTGATCTGGGTTGCCGGAACCATGTTCAAAGATCTGGGACACAGCGATAGCGAGATCACCGTATCGACCGCCAGCATCGGGATCATGTGGTCGCTGAAGCCCCTCTATGCCGGCTTTCTGGACATGTTTAAGACCAAGCGGTTTTGGGTGATTGCCATGCAATTGGCGATGGCGGGCTTGCTCGGCCTATGGGCCTTGTCCCTCACACTGCCCAACTACTTTGTGGTGGGAATTTTGTTGCTGTGGCTGCTTGCCTTTGCCTCCGCTACGCAGGATATTTGTATCGACGGGGTGTACATCACCGCGCTCGATCAACGAGCGCAGGGCAAGTTCATGGGGGTTCAGGGAGCCTTTTGGAATGCTGGCCGCATTTTCGCCACTGCGGTGGTGGTGGGCTCCGCTGGCTACCTGCAAAAGCGGGGCATGGACGCGAGGAGCGCTTGGGCCATGGCCCTGGCAGTTAGCATGGGTGCCATGGCGCTTCTGGCGGCATACCACTACTTTGTTCTTCCGCCGGGTTCGGTGCCACAGCGTCCCGAAAGCGCTGCGGCCGTTGCCAGCACATTCAAGGACCAGTTCCTGGACTTCATCAAGAAGCCACACCTGCTGGGCATGCTGATGTTTGTATTTCTGTTCCGTATGGGAGAAGGCTTTTTGCTCATTGAAGCACCTCTCTTCATGCAAGGCAGCGCGACGAATGGCGGCTTGGGCATGTGTGCGACCAACGCGATCAGCGCCGCGTGCCCGCACCTGTTGGAAGACAAAGCGCTCATCGACGGCTTGATCAGCACCGTAGTGAGCCTTGTCTTTGGCATGTTGGGTGGCTTCTTTGCGGGAAAATTTGGTCTCACACGCAAGACGCTGGTGTTCATGGCTATTTGCCTGAACCTGCCGCACATAACCTTCTATATTTTGAGCTGCCTGGTGTCCTCGGATGCGCCCGTTGCTCTGCCGGTGATCGCAACCCTGGTCACACTTGAAAAAGCCGGCTACGCCTTTGGCTTTGTCGCAAACATGCTGTACATGATGCAGCAAATCTCGCCCGGAAAATACCACATGACGCACTACGCGTACTGCACGGCGATCATGAACCTGGTGCTCATACCCACGCAAATGGCCAGTGGCGTGCTGGCCGACCACATGGGCTTTCAGACTTTCTTCCTGGTGGTGATGGCAGCCTCAATCCCCTCCGTAATCGGCGCCTACTTTGCCCCCTTCCCGAATAAAGTGGAAGGCGAAACCACGCTGGGCGCGGCACCGCATTGACGCGACCCCCGTCTACTTGCCAGTCACACGGAGCACGGCCTTCCGGCTGCCAAGATCGCTTTGAAAATCAAGCAGCCAGGCCAGTGGTGCGTTCCAGTTGATGGTGATTTCGTTCACCGAGTAGGCGTTGATATCGTCCAGCCAGCAAGTGGCCGGCCTTGCAACACACTTTGTCAACCGGGCCGATGCAACCGGGTCCTGCAGACCCGAGTTGGGGCCGCCCGCCAGTGCGCCTGGCGGCGCAAAGGGAAACTCAGGGTTCAAAGCCCCGGCCCAGAAGCGGTGGTGCGGGCGCTTGGCGGTCACCGTACCTTCTCCCGTCACGAACGAAGTAGAAAACGTATTGCGCCCGAAAAGGTAGTCCATACCCCGCGTGACGCCATTGGCATAGTCGCGGTTCTTGCTGAAGTTGTAGGCCAGACCCATCAGCATCAACTTGTTTGCCACACCACTGTTTGAGCCCCATTCGTACTCGGGCAATGCGAGTGGTGTCGAATAGCCTGAAGTACGCTGCGTGGCGAGGTGCGTGTCGGCGATACGTATGATTTTTTGCTGTGCGGCAATGCGCCTGCTAGCTGCGGCGGGTGTTACCACCGTGGCCAATGACACCAGGCCAGCCAACTCCGTGTTGGCCCAATTGAAATCCGAGCGGGTGATCGAATAGGCATCGATGGTGGGCACGTAGCGGTTGTCCGCCGTGGTGATGTAAAGCTCGACTGCCGCCCAGAAAAATTCATCAGCCACGTTGACATCGTCGTACGCTCCGCCACCGTTGTCGTACCCTCCCATGTAGAGATCGGCAGGATTGGCGAGTGCCGCATCCCACGCTTTTTTTGCAGCTTCCAGACACTTGGCGGCAAAACGTGGATCAAGGTCTTTCCAGATACGTGCTGCCTGAGCGGCGGTAGCAGCCAGGTTGAGAGTGGCTGCGGTGGACGGGGGCACCAGCGCCCGCTGCTGCGCGTCTGCATCGGGCGCGAGGGGCAGTCCCGTCCAACCCACGTCGTGGATTTTGTGGTGCACCATGCCCGCCCGGGCGTAACCGGCCGGAACCTGCATGGCCAACATGAATTCAAGCTCCCAACGCACTTCGTCCAGCACGTCGGGTATGCCGTTTGTACTTTCCGGGATGTTGAGCGTGCCATCTTCCACGCGCGACGTCGTACCCCAATACAGCCCTCTTTCAAACATGTTCAGCAGGGTCCATACGGAGATCCCCGCATTCACGACATACTTGCCATGGTCACCCGCGTCGTACCAGCCTTTGGGCACATCAAGGGTGTATTCACAAGTACCCGTCCAACATGGGACTTTGAAGTCTCCCTTGTTGTCTGCGCGATTGACATGGCCTGCACCACGCGCCCATTTTCTGCTTGCGGCATAGGAGGCGGAGCCACCGCCGGTTAACTGCGCCTCTATCGCGATTCCACTGCGGTTGTGGTAAAAATATTTGAGTGCGTCGTAGAAGGGTGCGCGAAACGCCGTGGGCGATATGGCGAATGCGTGGCTGGTATCCGCACCCACTACCACCGTGAAGCCGAAACCGGTCGCGGCCACGGTGCTGAAGTCGATCTGCTGCAAGTAGTCTCCACTGGCCGCATCTGTAGTGGCGCTTGAAGTCTTACCGTGCGCGATGACCTTGCCGTCTTTCTTTAACTGCCACGGCTGCGCAGCAGTTTCCGCAGTTTTGTAGGTCGCGATCTTTACGCTGTTCGGCAAATATCCGATTTGGTTCACCCTGGGATTTCCTACCTCTGCCCACGCGGGCACGCAAAGCGCCAGAACGATGACCACTGCATACAGTGAAGAGCGGTTGTATTGAAACTGCATGTGGTGCGCCGGGCGCCGCTAACGCATATCAGCGGCGCTTGCTCTGGACGTTCGTCTTTTCCTTGAGCCTGCTGGTGGAGTCGCGGACCACCAGCTCGTGTGGCAGCACGCGGTGCAGTATGTCTTCTGCCACTTCAGGTGCGTCGGTGCGGTTGGCTGCAATCAACATCTCCACCGCAACCCGCGCCATGGCGTTCTTGGGCTGCCGCACGGTGGTGAGTGGTGGCCACACCAGGCTTGCCGCAGGTGAATCGTCAAAGCCCGCAATCGACAAGTCGCCCGGAACCGCCAGCCCCAAGCGCTGGGCAGCCGCCAAAACACCCAAGGCCATATCGTCATTGCCGGCAAAAACCGCCGTCGGGCGCACACGCCGGCTGAGCAACTGGTGAGCAGCTTCAACACCGGACGCGAACACGAAGTCGCCATCGCATACAAACTCTTGATCCACTGAAAGTCGGTGCGCCTTCATGGCGCGCAAAAAACCTTGGTAGCGCAGACCGGAGGCCGCCTGGTCCTCAGGCCCCTTGATGAAAGCAATGCGTTCATGGCCCAGGCTGATCAGCAGATTGGTGATTTCCTCGGCCGCTTTGGCATCGTCCATGCGCACGCTGGCGATGCCCTTGGCATTGCGCGCGGGCGACAGCAGCACGTAGGGGGTCTGGTTCTCGCGTAACGCCTTGAGCACGGCGGGGTTGTCGCACAACGGTGGCGTCAGGATCATGCCATCGGGCTGGAGCGCGCTGACCATGCGCGTTACCTGCTGCGCCAGGTCCGGCGCGTCGTTGTGCAGGGACTCGACCACCAGGTGGTAGCCTGCTTCGCGACAGCGCAGCGTGGCGCCCTGTTGCACATCGCCCACGAAGGCGGCGCTGGGGTCGTAATACAACAGGCCGATCAAAAACGAACGCGCACCCGCCAAACTGCGCGCCGACAGCTTGGGGCGGTACTTCAGCTCCGCCACGACTTTAAGAACACGCTCACGCGTCAACGGATGGACCCCAGCCTCTTGGTTGATCACACGCGAAACCGTTTTGATCGACACACCCGAACGGTCCGCAACGTCGTTGATCGTCGCCGCCGAGCCGACTTTCCCAAGGCTTGCCATTTAAAGAACGCGGCTGTGAGAGCTGCCCATGCGAACAGGCACCAAGGAATACTCACGTAACACAGTACTTCGCGACAAAAGTTCCGACACTAAGGGCCTCGCAAATCAGAAAAAAGCGGCAAATTTTGACGCCGTTTGAGTATCGCATGGTGGCGCAGGATATGCGCTTATCCGGACAAGCGGCATGCGCCCAGTACCGTCCAGAAGGTACTGGAATCAGGGGCGGGGGACGGTTGGTGCCAACCGGGCGCGGGCATTGGCAGGTAAGCGTGGGCATGTCCTATTCCATCACCGCCGAACACGCCAGCGCCACGCGCACGACCCACTCGCTGCGCGCGCTACTGGCGCTGGGCGTCGGCGGATTCTCCATCGGCACGGGCGAGTTCGTCATCATGGGCTTGCTGCCCGAGGTGGCGCGAGACGTGGGCGTCAGCATTCCCGACGCGGGCCACCTGATCAGCGCCTATGCCTTGGGCGTGGTGGATGGCGCACCGGTGCTGGCCGTGCTGGCAGCCCGCTGGCCACGGCGTGCGCTGCTAATGGCACTGATGGCTTTGTATGCGCTGGCCAATTTTGCGACCGCACTGGTGCCGGGCTATCTGGCGGCAAGGCGCCATGCGCCTTGCCGCCGGCTTGCCACATGGCACTTACTTTGGTGTTGCGGCCTTGGTGACCGGCAACCTGGTCGGCGCGCGCTTGGCCGACCGTGCACTGATGCCGACCATAGGCGGCGCGCTGAACCACTCGGCGTTCAATTTTGCGAATGCAATCGGTGCCTGGCTCGGTGGCCTGGCCATTGCGGCGGGCTGGGGTTGGGCGTCGCTGGGCTCGGCGGGTGTGCTGCTGGCGATCAGCGGTTTGGCGGTGTTTGGTGGGTCGCTGGTATTGCAACCGGGCGCCACAGGGCGCACGGTTACCGTTTTGCGATAGCTATTATTTTGATAGCTTAATATCCATATTGCACGAGGGCTAGCGGCCTATTCTGCATATTCCCTTTCGGCGCTGGGGTCATCCAGCCCCCGCCCTGAACCCGATCAGAAATACGGTTACCGCCATTTTCCGCCACTCCACTTATGGGATACGCGGCTTATAGTCCTGGGGTGCAGGCCTATGGCGCTGGACACCCACACCCGGGTCCGCACAACCGTTATTCCGCATCGCAATGGGTAGCAGCCAATGAATTTAAACGACACCGACCAAAAGCCCGAGATTCGCATCGTGAATCGCTTTTACACGGTGTTCGCTGTCTTCGCTCTGATTCTGCTGTTGGTCGGTGTCCCCTTTGTTTTTGTCAGGAAACTCGCCTCTACGGTCTGCCTGTTGATCTTGCTGGCCAGCGTGTTTACCGCCTGGCACTTTAGTCGCCGGGGCCATCCTGAGAGATCCCTGATTCTGTTCTCAGGATTCATATGGTTCCTGATGGTGGCGCTGCTGTATGCAGGTCTGTCGACCAACGGTGCGGCGGTCGCACTCGCGGTGTCACTCATGGTCGGCATCGTAGTCTCCCACCGAGCGGGCATGGTGTTTGCTGCCTCCTACTTTTTAGCCTGGTTCATCTATATCGTTCTCGGTCTCTACGGGCTTGCGCCGGCACCGTACTTCGTCAATGCACCGATGACGGGCTGGATCGTAGCCGTCGGGGCGTGCTGGCTGCTTCTCATCCCCGTACCCGAGCTGGTCAAGGGCATGCACCGCGGTGCAGCCATGCAGCGTTCGATATTCGAGGCGACCTCCGACGCGTTGCTGGTAGTGGACCGCACGGGCCGGACCGAGAGCTGCAACCAGCGCTTCCTCGACATGTGGGGGATTCCACCGGAGCTCATTGCCAGCCGTGACGACGCCGCCATGCTGGCATTTGTGATGAGCAAGGTAGCGGAGCCCGACGCATTCCGGCGCGGCGTCGGCGAGATCAACGCCAAGCCAGACGGCACCAGTTTCGACACCTTGCTGTTCAAGGACGGGCGGGTCATCGAGCGGTATTCCCAGCCCAACTCCGTTGGCACGCAGGTCGTGGGGCGGGTCTGGAGCTTTCGTGATGTGACGGCCAACCACCGGTCGCAGAGTGAACTGCTGTCCAGCCAAGTCAAGTTCCAGGGTTTGTTCGACCTGTCTCCCTTGGCGATGTCCCGCAACAGCATGGACGGCAAGTTTTACGAGGTGAATGCCGCCTTTAGCCGCCTGTTCGGTTACCCGATGGACGAGCTCCAGGCCATGCGCTATTGGGACATCACGCCACAGCGTTTTGCGACCGAGGAAGCAGCGCAGCGGGAGAGCCTGCACACGCGGGGAACCTATGGCCCTTACGAGAAAGAATACATCCACAAATCCGGTCGCACCATACCCGTTCGGCTCAACGGCATGTTGATTCGCGGTCCCGACGAGCAAGCCTTCATCTGGTCCATCATCGAAGATATTTCCGAGCAAAAAGCGCACGAACGTACGCTGACCGACGCCAAAAAGGCCGCTGAAGACGCAGCCATCGCCAAGGGCGAATTTTTGGCCAACATGAGCCACGAGATTCGCACGCCGATGAATGCCATCCTGGGCATGTTGACCCTACTGGGCAACACCCCCCTCAACGCCAACCAGTTTGACTACCTGAACAAGACCGAAGGCGCGGCCAAATCCTTGCTCAGCCTGCTCAACGACATTCTGGACCTGGCAAAGATTGACTCACGCAAGATGGAGCTGGACGTGCAGCCGTTCCGGGTCGAGCGACTGATGCGTGATCTGTCTGTCGTCCTGTCCGCCAATGTGGGCAGTAAAAATATTGAAGTGCTGTATGACATTGACACGCGCGTTCCCCAGCAGTTGCTGGCAGACTCGCAGCGGCTGCTGCAGGCCTTGATCAATCTGGGCGGCAACGCCGTCAAATTCACGTCGTCGGGGCAAGTCGTTGTGGGTTTGCGCCTGAAGGATGACGATGCGCATGATCCCGACCGGGTGCGGCTGGAGTTCTGGGTGGAGGATTCGGGCATAGGCATAGCACCGGAAAACCATGCCCGGATATTCACAGAATTCTCCCAGGCCGAATCGACGACCACGCGCCGCTTCGGTGGCAGTGGGCTCGGACTGGCCATCAGCAAGCGCATCATCGAGCTGATGGGGGGTAGCCTTTCGCTACGCAGCGAACTCGGCGTTGGCAGCCGGTTCAGTTTCGCGCTGAGCCTGGCCCTTGCGCAGGCCACGCCAACCCCTGTTTTGCAGGTGGCACCACAAACCGTGTTGGTCGTCGATGACAACAGCCTGGCTGCTGAACTCACCACCAGCATGCTGCGCAACTGCGGTTGGACCGTGGACATTGCCAGCAGTGGGCAGGTGGCGTTGGATCGGATACGCGCCAAGGCCTCAGACCCACTATTCCCTTACGACGCTATCTATATCGATTGGCAAATGCCGCAGATGGATGGTTGGCAATGTTTGCACCAGATACGAGCCCTGCGTGACGGGATGACGGGCCCGGCGCCCAAGATCGTCATGCTGTCAGCCAATGGCCGCGACAACCTGTCGCAGCGCACGCAACAAGAGCAAGAACAACTGAGCGGATTTTTGGTCAAGCCGGTGACGGCAACGATGCTGTTAGAGGCATGCCAATGCCAGCCTGCGGTACACGAAGCCACGCGCCAGCCACTACGCAATAGCAAACGCCAGTTGGCAGGCATGCGCATTCTGGTGGTCGATGACAACGCCATCAACCAACAGGTTGCCGAAGAGTTGCTGGGTTTTGAAGGCGCTCTGGTGTCGATTGCGTCCGACGGCCGGCAGGGCGTCCATGCCGTTGCGTCCGCCATCGTGCAGTTTGACGCGGTGCTGATGGACATCCAGATGCCGGTGATGGATGGCTACGCTGCGACCCAGCTCATTCGCAGAGAGCTCGGGTTAACCGCTCTGCCCATCATTGGACTGACCGCCAATGCCATGGCTTCGGACCGCGAGGCCTGCCTGCGCGCGGGCATGAACGAGCACGTTGGCAAGCCGTTTGAGATGGCGCACCTGGTCCATTTGCTGCTCACACTCACCGTTGGCCAACCGGTATTGCAGGCTAAGCCCCAAGAGCCCATCCCATCCGAGCCAGGCATTCCAACCTTGCTCATTAGCCCCGACATTGACCTGCCCGGCGCGTTGGTGCGCATGGGCGGGATGCAGGACGTGTATGTAAGTATCGCCACACAGTTTCAAGAGATGCTGACCACACTGTTGGCAGATCTGACCCATATGCTGACCCAGGGTGACATGAAGGGAGCCGAACGCCTGCTGCATACCTTCAAAGGCAACGCCGCGACCTTGGGCTTGGATCGTCTGTCTCGCGCGTTGCGCGAGCTGGAACACCTGTGCAAGGCGCAGGCGCATGTGGAAGCTATCCAGCAAGCGGCAACTAGCATCAGACCCATTCTTGCGTCTGCACAAGACGCGTTGCAGCAGGCGACCGCACGGCTCACGCCATGAAGACTCCGTTATGCTTGCGGCCCATATGCGCAATGCAATCGCCTGGTTTGGGTTTTTTGCCACAGCGCAACCTGGAGAGCATCCCGCATGAAATCACGCCGCAACTTTCTGATTGCATCGCCGCTGACGGTCATCGCAGCCACAGCACTGCAACCATCGCTGGCTGCCGATAGCCCAGCCCCCACCCCAGGCGCACCGCCCACATTTGGAACTCTGCCCGCCGTTGGCCCGGAAGTTTCTCCGGCAACTTTTGCCGAGGCCGAGAAGCTGGTGCAGGTCTCCATGTCCGGGCCTGAGCGCGACATGGCTGCGCTCAGTTGGCGCACCTCGATACCCGCCATGCTGGAGCGCCGCACAGGCCCTCGTACCGTGGCGCTGGAGGCAAGCCTGGCCCCAGCCACCCAATGGAACCCGCGATTGCCGGGCAGCAGGCCGGGGCCGCTGCGGGATCGCTTCATTCGGAGCAAGGCACCGTCTACTCCCTTGCCGACAAGTGACGCCGACATCGCCTTTGCACCGGTCAGCCAGTTATCGCGCTGGGTTGAATCCCGGCAACTGGGTTCGGAGCGCCTGACCCGCATCTACCTGGCCCGCATCGCGCGGCTGGACCCTCAATTGCGCAGCGTGATTACGCTTACCGCTGACCACGCGCTGGCCCAGGCACGGCAGGCGGACAAAGAGATTGCAGCAGGCAAGTACCGGGGGCCGTTGCATGGCATTCCCTACGGCGTCAAAGACCTGCTGGACACAGCCGGCATTGCCACCACCTGGGGAGCAGAGTTCTACAAGAACCGCATTCCGGCCCAAGACGCGGCCGTGGTGGCCAAGCTCAACCGCGCCGGTGCCGTGCTGATCGCCAAGCTCAGTCTGGGCGCGCTGGCGCTGAACGACATCTGGTTTGGTGGCCAGACCATGAACCCGTGGGTGTTGGAAGAAGGTGCCTCGGGCTCCAGCGCGGGACCGGGTGCCGCCACTGCCGCGGGCCTGGTGGCGTTTTCGATTGGCAGCGAGACCGGCGGCAGTATCGTCAGTCCGGCCATGCGCTGCGGTGTGACCGGTTTGCGCCCGACCTTCGGCCGTGTGGCCCGCACCGGCGCCATGACCCTGTGCTGGTCGCTGGACAAACTGGGGCCGATGACACGCAGCGTCGAAGACGCCATGCTGGTGCTGCAAGCCATTAGCGGGCCGGATGCTGGCGATGTGGGCAGCGTGCCGTCGCACCTGGACTTTGACGCAGCGCGGCCAGTCAAAGGCCTGAAAGTCGGCTACATCCCCGCGTGGATGCAGGAAGAACCCGCTACCGAAGTGGACCGCAAAGCGCTGGAACAGTTGCGCAGCCTCGGCATGGCGCCCACACCGGTGCAACTGCCCGACTGGCCCTACCAGTCGCTGAACACCATTTTGTTTGCCGAAGGTGCTGCGGCCTTTGAAGACATCATGCAGGATGGGCGGGCTAAGCAATTGAAGGTGCAGGTCCCCGATGCCTGGCCCAATATGCTGCGCCAGGCCCGCTTCTTGTCAGCCGTCGATCTGGTGCAGGCGGACCGGCTGCGCCGCAAGGTGGCCGTCGAGATGGCCAGAATCTTCAGCCAGGTGGATGTGATGCTGGTGCCGTCGCTGCGCGATGAAATGCTCACCATCTCCAACCATACCGGCCACCCTTCGCTGACGCTGTGCACGGGCTCGGTGCAGATATCCGAGGCGCGCAGTGACTGGGCGCCCGACCCGGCGCACCCACTACCCAAATTTGCCACATCCCGTACGGTGCCCCATGGCGTTACCCTGATCGGCCGCTTGTTTGACGAGGGCACGTTGGCCAGCATCGGCATGGCGCTGGAAAAGGTCGCGGGCGTTGCGGCGCAGCGGCCATCAGGATTTTCGGCTTGAGCGGTTGGCATGAGTGAAATTGGCCTCTAGCCCTCAGAGAATATGAGCAAGTCGCTATTATTTTCATAGCGACTCGCCCATTGGATCGCAAAATAATCAGTTCACATCCACCAAGGCTTTGACGATGGTGTACGGGCCCGCGTAGCTGCCGGTCGCATTTTTGTAGCCCAGCGTCACCGCGTCACGGCGAAAGCTCAACACAAAACTCAGCGGGTTGTAGCTGTCCGAGGGCGCGGTCCCCGCACTGGACGTGGGCGTCTGGTCGATCATGTGTTTGAAAGTGGCACTGCTGCTGCCCACACCGTTGGCATCCACCGCAAAGATGTCGCTGGAGTTCAGCGCGCTGCTGAACTGGTAAGCCCCGGTGCCGGAACCAATCAGCTTAGTCTTGGTCGTCGTCACGCTGCGGTCACTGAACTTGAAGCTGTCGCCTGCGGTCAGGTAGGACAAGCGCACGCTGTTGGCGCTAAAGCGTGATCCGCTACCAAAGTTGCTGGCGGTCGCCTCGGCCACAAACACACCACCCGTTCCATACACCGTGGCGACGTCGCCATTCAGGTACAGCGCAGTGTTCTGGTCGATGCCGTAGGCCACGTCAGGCCCGATGTTTTTCAGCGCAGCCAGCAGGCGGCCCAATCGGCCCGAACGGCTGGCGCGGTTGTCAAAGTGGGTGTCCACATTGGCGTTCGGCACAAAGCCAAAACCTTTGATCTTGGTGCCGAAATCGGCATTGCTGGAGTTGGTCAGGCAACTGGGCGCTGGCGTGCCATCCGATGCGGGCGCCACATAAGGGCAGTTGGCCGGGGTAATGGCGCGCAACGTGTTCTGGTTCAGGTAGCCAATGCTGATGCCTTCTCCATACGAGGTGCTGGGTGCGATGGCCGTGCCGGCCGAATCCCCGGCGTAGATGAAGTTGCCCGCCGCGTACCGGGCGCGGATGGCTGCCATTAGGGGGCGGTCAGTGCCGTCGTCGTTGAGGAAAGTGCGTGACAGGCGCGACTGGTCGCCGCCAATCACATAAACCAGATCGGCCTGGTTGATGATGGCGATATTGGCTTGGCCTGTCGCGCCAGCGTTGCCCGAGTTGTTGGCGTAGGTGTCATGGTGGCTCAGGATGTGTTTGGGCGCAAAACCATGGCGCTGGAACAGGTTGTAGTACGACCAAGCGCCGGTAGCGGTATCGTTGTTGAACTTGTCCACTCCGTCCGCCTGGTTGACCGCTGCTGCTGTGATGATGGCCACGCGTGGGCATGGCGTGGTGTTCCAGTTGGTATCGCAATTGGTCACGCTGTTGATATTGGGCGCGTTGGTGTTCTTGCCGGTGGCTTGGCGCAGGCCGCTGACAAAGATGCCGGCGTTCTCCTGCAGCACCAGTCCGCCGTTGAGCCAAACTTTGCCGGTCACCACGCGGTTGATGGGCGGGTCGACTGGGGGTGGGTTGATCGGGCCGCCGGGCAAGGTGACCTTGAGTATGTAGCTGCCGGAGCCCTGGTAGCTCTTGACCCGAACAAAGTAGGTTCCGGCGGTGTTCACGGTGTAAGAGCCGGTCTCCGGGTTGCTGGATGTGGACTTGTAAATCAGGGGCGCACCGGTGACACCATACAAGTACCAGTCAAAATCCACACCGCTGCCGTGCGACAGGATGATGTCGATTTGTCCCGGCGTGGTTACATCCAATTTGTACCAATCCAGATCAGAGCTACTCGACAGGGACCCGCTGACGCTGACTCCGCTGCACAAGCCCACACTGGCCGTCGCATCGGTATTGTTGGGCTCTACCTCGGTGGTAAGGCAGGCTGCCATGGCGCAACTGCCCCACAGACAACTGGCCAGGGACACGGCGAGCATGTGTTTCCAATTCACTTTCATGTTTTTCATCCTTCAACTGACGTTGCTGAACCTGGGTGAGACCACCCTGTGCAAACCGGCTGGCACTGCCGCAACACGTCGTGTGAAAGGAGCGGTGCTGTCGATTTGCACCGTAGAAATGTATTGTTATTTTCATAATTAGTACATATGAAAATATTAGGACAAACCCTTTGCGGGATTGTCACTAGACCACGCTAGCCGCGCACGATACGCTTGGGCGGCCGGTCCGCGCCGCCCTCATTGCCGGGCTTATCGGTGTACAGGTAAGCCGATATCGCGTCTGTCAATTTCTCGGCCTGCGCCACTTGGTTGTCGCCGCTAACCATCAAGCTGGTCACCAGGGCTTCGATGACCAACAGCGCTGCCGTGTAGCTGCTAGACAGCACAGGG
The DNA here is from genome assembly GCF_025356155.1 of Rhodoferax sp. Taxonomy (GTDB): domain Bacteria; phylum Pseudomonadota; class Gammaproteobacteria; order Burkholderiales; family Burkholderiaceae_C; genus Allorhodoferax. Next base: position 26,727 of record NZ_JANXUQ010000004.1, read on the forward strand.
TGCGTGGCCGGAGCCAACAAAACATCATGGGACCAATGGGCCAGCGGCGAGGCCATGGAGTCGGTGAGCGCGATAACGTGGGCACAGCGGTCGCGCGCATAGCGGGTCAGCATCACCGCATCACTCGCATAGCGCGGGAACGAGATCGAGATCAACAAATCCTTAGGCCCAATGTTCATCAACCGCCCCGCGGCGACCTCGGTGCCACCAAACTCCACCACGTTGATGGCCTGGCGGCAAAACGGTTGCAGGTCTAGCGCCAGCATGGCCGACAGATGGGCGCTGATACCAAAACCCAGCGTGTAGACAGTCTCTGCCGCCAAGATCTTGTGCGCCGTGGCGACCAGCATGGCTGGGTTGAGGCCAGACGCAGCGGATTGGAAATTGCTGACGCTGGCCTCCAGGCTTTCAGCAATGATGGGGTTGCTATTGCGGCCTGACTGGTCCTTGCGCTGCAGGGCGTTGCGCAGCTTGTCCACGGGTTGGAATACCGGTTGCAATGCGTGCTGCAAGGCGTCAGCCATGCCGCTGCGCAGCGCGGCGTACCCGTCAAAACCCAAGGTGCGCGCGAAGCGGCTCAGCGTGGCGGTGGAGGTCTGGGTATTCTGCGCCAGCTCTTCTATGCCCCAGGCCGTGGCGCGCACCGGGTTGCGCAGCAAAAAATCGGCAATGGCCACATTGGACCCACGTCCGTCAGCCAGTACTTCACGCAGCTTGAAGCCCAGTGTCGATTGGGCAAATGCGGTGTCGACCGAAGGGGTTGCAAACGTCTTGGGGCTGGCGTCTTCAGTCTTTTTTTTCATGGGGAGGAAAGTGTGAGGGATCTCGGGATTCATCAGTGCCGGGGCATGTCCCATTGCACGGGGCCAGCGCCAGGACAAGCCCTGTATAGGATACCCGGTCCGGCGTGCCAGGCACGGCGGCTGCACTGCCCCGAAACACCGTGCGGTCATCGCGTGAAAGGCTTGCGCTGTAAACTGGCGCATTTTGCGTGCTGCGCGGGTCTGCGCTGTTGCGCGTGTTGCCAAAACCGCGCTCTGCGCCTTGCAATCCCATGGTGTTGGCGAGCTGTAGAAAGTGGAACGAGCCGTAGTCGAACAACTGGTCGCGGGTGATCTGTTTCAGGCTGGGCAATACCGGCAACAGGGGTTGCACATCCCGCAGTGCTACTTGCAAGTCGCCCTGCGCGTCGATGGATGCCCGGTCGCCGGGCAATAGGTAGTGCAGACGTGCGCCGGCGATCAAAAAGTGCCGGTCCGCATCGGCACTGGCTTTGGCGCCGCGCACGTCCACGATAAAAACCCCACCCGCGCCGACGACCGAAAAGTGTGTGGTGCCTGTGGCATCGGCCTGACTCACCTTCAGCGCCGTGTTTTCATCCACACCAAAGCCGTAGTCCATGCCGCTGTCCGATACGGCGCGTACCAAGCGGCCCTCGCGCGTGCGTTTGGAGAAGTGCGAGTCCAACACACCGAAGCGAAACACGCCCAGGCCGCCATGGGGGTAGACGATCGGCGCGTAGGCGATGCTGTCGCCGGGTTTGCCCAGTTCAGATGCCGCAGCAGCCGAGCCCTCGCCGATGGCGAAGCCCGCTTTCAGCGCGTCGTAAGAGTCGCCCCCACCCACCATGGGCACGGGTTTTCCGCGCCACAGCCCGCCGCCCTGGAAATGGTTGCCGGCGCTGGTTCCAGCGACCACCAGTTGACCCTGTGCATGGCGGCGTTGCAGGATGGCGAGCTGCGCACTGGGCACCGTGTAATGGCCGCTGCTGTCCTCGGTCAACAGACTCTCCAGGTGCCGGGTCTGGTCGCCGCCCGAAAAGTAAATACCGTTCAAGCGCTCCAGCGTCGCATTCAGCAACGCGGCGTTGTTCGCGCACAGGCGTTGCTGCAGCGCAGAAAGGTCCGGGTACAACAGGTCTGCGTGGTAGACCGGGCGCGGCGGGTTGCTGTTGGTGTAGCGGTCGTAGTAGTAGCGCACGTTGGCGCAATCCTGCGCATCCAGTGCCTGGCGGTAGCCCCCTTCCAGCGGCAGGTAGACCACATCGGCCCCGGCGGATGCCAGTGCAAACATATTGATGTCATGGTCGACAAAGGGGTGGGGTTCGGCGGACGCCGTCACCACACCAATCAACGGCTTTTTCCCGCCATTGGCCGCACGGGCCGCAGCCACAAAACTTTCACTGATCGCAACACTGGCGGCATTGGACGAAAACAGCGTCGAACGGCCCTGCAGTTTGCGGGCGACGGGCGCCGTGCTGCGGTCCACCAAGGCAGACCGCAGCACGGCACCCTCGGCCAGCGTCAGCCGCTGGTCGCCACGCAACAGGGCCTCGGGCAGCAATTGCTCGACCGCCTGCCAGGACAGCCCTGCGTGCGACACCGGCTGCTGCACCAACGAACCCAAATGCGCCAACAACACCTGTTTCTTCTGCTGATCGAACAGGGGGGCTGGCAGCGTGCGAATGGCCGCGATACCCGACGCGCTCAGGCTGTAGCTGAAGGCCGGTGCACCCACCTCGGCGTCGAAGCTGATGTTGTTGCGGCTCAAGCCCGCAAACGCGGGGTCCCGCGCCAGGATGGTGTCCCAGTCGGTCAAGCAGTCCCGCCCCTGGCCGCTGCCATTGAAGCTGGTGCAGCGCCGTTCACCACCACCTATGACCAGGTTGGCGATGGGCGTTGGGGCATCTGCCGCAGCCACACCTGCGGCCAGCAGAAGCAAAGCAGAACACAAGGCGGGCAACGAGGCGAAAGAAGCGAGGGTTGGAAAAAAACTGTGGGACATCTGAAATGGAGCCAACGGGTCGCGAAAAAGTGCGTCGCGGAATTTTCAAAGGATTGAACCATGAAAACCGCAACGCAGCCAAAAACGAAGGAACACACATGAACACAGCGATTCTGAACGAGTCAATGTCAAAGAGGCCAAGGGTTTGTCCTAATTATTTTCATATTTTATTTTTATGTAAATAACTGTACATTATGGATTCCTAGTTCGGAACGGTCTCTTTTTTCGTCTTGTATTTCGCCCTTGTCAGGAGTGTCCATGTCTCGCAAACTGTCTTTCGCTCTCGCCGCCATTGCCGCCTTCGGCATGTCTGCGGGTGCGCATGCCCAGGCCCCTGGTTGGGCCAAAGTCCGCATCGGAGTAGAAGCCAACTACCCCCCATTCTCACAAATGGGGACCGACGGCAAGTTCTCTGGTTTTGATATCGACATTGCCAGCGCCCTGTGCGCCGCCATGAAGGCGGAGTGCACGCTGGTGTCGCAAGAGTGGGACGGGATGATGCCCGCGCTGAACGCCCGCAAGTTCGACATGATCGTCGCGTCCATGACCATCTCGGACGAGCGCCTCAAGGTCGCCGACTTCAGCGATTCGTATTACGACATCCCGTCCACCTTCATCGCCAAGACCGGTGTGGTCAAGGACATCAGTCCCGCCACGCTCAAGGGTAAAACCATCATCGTGACGCGCAACACACCGCGCGCCAAGTACATCGCCGAAAACTACAAGGACAGCCAAGTCCTGCAGGTGGCCAAAGAAGCCGACGTGACCATGGAGTTGTCTGCCGGGCGCGGCGACCTGGGCTTTGGCTCGTCGCTGGCGGCCACCACCGCATTCCTGAAGTCACCTGAAGGCAAAAGCTTCAGCAAAGTAGGCCCTCCCATCAACCCCAGTGGGAACAAGGGCGGTGGCACCGGCATCGCCATGCGCAAGGGCGAAGAGTCGTTGCGCAGCAAGGTCAACCTGGCCCTCAAGACGATCACAGCCAACGGTGTCTACAAGACCATCAACGACAAGTATTTCGACGTCAACATCCGCGGCGAATAACAACGCCCTCCCTGCTTTCACCCCACCCACCTATCCCTCCCCTGAAACCCCAAGGCTTCCATGAACCACACCTCCACTCCCGGCCGTACCCGCGGCCACTTTGTGTTGCGCCCTTGCGCCCACGCCACCGCCATCCTGCTGGCCATGTGCGCCAGCCAGGCGGCATTCGCGCAGACAGCGCCGCCCGCCAAACTGGACCGCGTTGAGGTCACCGGCAGCTCCATCAAGCGGGTAGACGCTGAGACCGCCTTGCCCGTGCAGGTCATCAAGCGTGAAGACATCGACAAAAGCGGTGCATCGACCGCCGCTGAAATTCTGAAGAGCATCAGCGCCAATACCGCGGCACTGACCGATGGCGCCAGCATCACCGACGGCACTTCGGGCCAACGCGGCTTTAACGGTGCCAACCTGCGCGGCCTGGGCGTTTCGTCCACACTGGTGCTGCTCAACGGTCGACGTCTGGCCAACTTCGCAACACCCGGCGACAACGCAGGCGTTGACCTGAACAACATCCCGGCCGGCGCCATCCAGCGTGTGGAAGTGTTGAAGGACGGCGCATCCGCCATCTACGGTACCGACGCGATTGGTGGCGTCATCAACTTCATCACCCGCAAAGACTACCAAGGCTTCGACGTGAATGCCTCTGCTGCCAACACGCAAGAAGGCGGTGCGGGCAAAAAGACACTGAGCGTCAGCGGTGGCTACGGCGACCTCAGCACCGATGGCTTTAACCTGATGGGCGTGCTCGACCTGCAAAAACTCGAAGCCCTGCGCTCCAGCCAGCGCCAGTTCATTCAGGACCGTCCGCTGGCCACGCTGCTGCCCGCACTGATGTCCAGCAAGCCCTTCCCGGCCAATATGCGGATCCGCTCCGCCGACCAATGGGCTGCCATGCAGAAAGCGGGCCTGCTGCCTGCCGACGCGCCCTATGTGCGCAGCACGTTGGTGGACCCTGCCGCGCCCACCTGCAACCCCCCAGCCAGTGTGTACGCTGTCAACAGCTACGGTGGCAAGTTCGGTTGCAGCTATGACTACATGCGCGACACCGAGATTTACCCTGAGTCCACCAAGAACAGCTTCCTGGGCCGTGCGACTTTTCAGGTCAACCCCGATAACCAAGTGTTTGCCGAGCTGATGCAAAGCAACGCCAACAGTACCTACCGCCTGAGCCCTAATCCGCAAAATATCAGCGCTTTTCCGGTGGCCTATTTGCCTGCTGCCTACCGCGCGGCGCTGACGGGCCCCGGTCTGCCAACTACTGTGAACCGGATCCAATTGCGCATGACCGAGGCTGGCAACCGAACCAACGAGGTGACCAGTACTGGCCAACGCTTGGTGCTGGGTGCCAACGGCTTGTTGGGTGGCTGGGACTATGACGTGGCAGTGTCCCGCGCAGAGAACCGCGCGGTCGACAAATACGTAGATGGCTATGTGCTGTACGACAAATATGAGGCAGGTGTATTGAACGGCACCATCAACGCCTTTGGACCCTCCAGCCAGGCTGGGCTGGACCTGATCCGCAGCATCAAGGTAAATGACGAAGCCCGCAGCTCCAAAGGTGTGACCACCAGTGTGGACGGCAAGATATCCAAGGCATTGGTGGCACTGGGCGGCGGCGACCTGGCATTGGCCATAGGCGGTGAGCTGCGCAACGAAAACGCTATCTTCACGCCGTCGGCACTGCTGCTGTCGAACAACATTGGTGGTGACCGCGACACGGGTCTATTGGCAGGTTCGAGTACAGCTTTGAAAGCGACCG
>NZ_JANXUQ010000005.1 GCF_025356155.1 Rhodoferax sp.
TAAGCGCCCTGTCAGTGGCTCCAATACGCCGACTATGAAATGGATCCTATACGGCGATCACGCCGTGGCTCCATTACGCCGGTCACAAACTGGATCCTATATGCCGATCATGGAATGGATCCTATACGGCGGTCGGTGACACTTGGGAAGTGCTGCAGATGTCATTGGGGTTACTCCAGTGTCGGTTGGGTTTGTGAAACGCAATGCAGCAGCTCAGCCTGGGTTGATTGACCCGGTTAGACGAACGAATTTAGGGAGTCGGTCTGCGAAGATCGAGTGGTGTACTCAGTTCGCTATCTGGCTGGCGCTGCACTGCGCCGGTGTGTCAAATCTGCTGTTCGGCTGGCGAACGCTCGATTTGGCATTTAAATCATACGTTGACCCTATCGAGCAGCGCAACAACTAAATAACTTTGCCGTATGGCGAGATTTGAATTGCGGTTCCGCTCTACCCAGGACAAAACCTCCACTTCGACCCACAAAACGAGTGGAATACCCGCATCGGCAGTGTGCCAACTGTGCCAAGCCCCGCCAAAAATTGAAAAAGTCGCCATGGGCGACCTTGCTAACGTATTGATTTTATTGGATTTCCTGGTGCCGCTTGACGGAATCGAACTGTCGACCTTCTCCTTACGAAGGAGCTGCTCTACCAACTGAGCTAAAGCGGCTTGCCGGTAATAAATTATACCGAGGCGTTCAGGCCTCTAAGTGATAGCGGGTCACGCGCTCCACTTCGTTCTTGGAGCCCAGTGCCACGCTCACACGCTCGTGCAGCTTGCTCGGTTGGATGTCCAGAATGCGTTCCTGGCAATTGGTCGCCGCACCACCCGCCTGCTCAACAATCCATGCCATGGGGTTGGCTTCGTACATCAGGCGCAGCTTGCCGGGCTTCTCGGGCTCGCGCTTGTCCCAGGGGTACATGAAGATGCCGCCGCGGGTCAGGATGCGGTGCACGTCGGTCACCATACTGGCGATCCAGCGCATATTGAAGTCCTTGCCGCGCGGGCCGTCCTTGCCTTGCAGGCATTCGTCGATATAGCGTTTCACCGGGGCATCCCAGTGGCGCATATTGCTCATGTTGATCGCGAATTCTTTCGTGTCTTCGGGAATGCGCATCTTCTCCTGCGTCAGCACAAAAGAGCCTTGCTCGCGGTCCAACGTGAACATCGCGACGCCATTGCCAACGGTCAGCACCAGCGTGGTTTGCGGGCCATAGACGCAGTAGCCGGCAGCGACTTGTTTGCAGCCGGACTGCAGGAAATCTTGCTCTGAGACACCCACGCCCTCGGGCTTTTTCAGCACGCTGAAAATGGTGCCGATGCTGACATTGACATCGATGTTGCTGGAGCCATCCAGGGGGTCGAACAGCAGCAAATATTCGCCCTGCGGGTAGCGGTTGGGCACCAGGTAGATGCCTTCCATTTCCTCGCTGGCCATAGCGGCCAGGTGGCCGCCCCATTCATTGGCTTCGATCAGCACCTCGTTGGAGATGATGTCCAGTTTCTTCTGGATTTCGCCCTGGATGTTCTCGCTTTCGGCCGTGCCCAGCACGCCACCCAGCGCGCCCTTGTTGACGGCGTGGCTGATGCTCTTGCACGAGCGTGCCACCACTTCCAGCAACAAGCGCAGTTGCGCGGGGATGGAGCCGTCGATGCGTTGCTCCTCAACCAGGTAGCGGGTCAGGGATATTTTTTGTGCCATGGGGGGGCTTAATCAGCTAAAGCGCGGTCAATGACCTCGCGCACATCGTTGCTTAAATCCGCCTTGGCTGCCACGCGGGCCAGGGCCTCGCGGGCGGCGCTGCGGTAGGGCTCGGCCAGGCGTTTCCAGCGGTCCATGGCGCGTGCTAAGCGGGCGGCGACTTGTGGGTTGATGCCGTCCAGCTCGATGACACGTTCGCTCCAATACACATACCCTGCCGCGTCCGCGCGGTGAAAACCACCCGGGTTGGCATTGCAGTAGCTGAAGATCACGCTGCGTGCACGGTTGGGATTGCGGATGTTGAAGTCCGGGTGCGCCATCAACTGGCGCACGGCGGGCAGCACATTGCCGCCACGGTCTGGCGCGCCGGCTTGCATGGCAAACCATTTGTCCAGCACCAGGTCTTCGTGTTTGAACATGGCGTGGAAACGTGACAGCGCAGGCGTAGCCAGCGCGTGGCCGCTACCGACCAGGGCTTGCAGGGCATTTGCGCGGTCGGTCATGTTGGCAGCAATCTTAAAGCGCTGCAAAGCTTTACCGGGCCAAACTGCATCACCGCTGTGTGTGGCGGCCAGACACAGGTGGCACAGTGCCATGCCGGCCAGCGCGCGGCGACCGGCCGAGGTGGCGTCGGGGCTGTAGGCGCCGGTGTCTTGGTGCGCGTCAAACGCCCATTGCCAGTCGGCTTGCAGGCCCACGGCAATTTGCAAGCGCATGGCTTCGCGCACCGCGTGGATGCGCTGCGGGTCGACAACATCCAACTGCTCAGCGATATAGGTCTCCGATGGCAAAGTCAGCACCAGTTCCTTGAACGCCGCGTCCAGCGTGGGGTGGTGCAACACGCTGCGCATGGCAGACAGGTATGCATCATTTAGCGGCGTAGCCCTCGTCGAATCTACGTGAGTAGCTATCGCATTGATAGCGCTGCGCAGCGCCAGGCGTTGCCCGGCTTCCCAGCGGTTGAACGGGTCCGGGTCGTTGGCCAGCAGCGTCAGCAACTGGGCGTCGGTGTAGTCAAAGTCCAGCGCCACGGGCGCCGAGAAGCCACGCAGGATGGAAGGCACGGGTTCCTCGGCCACATCAGTGAAGGTAATGCTTGCGGTGTCGCCAGTCATTACAAACAAGTGGTTGTCGGCGGCGGCATCGCTGCTGCCTTGCAGAGCCAGCGGCAAGGCAGCCCCACTGGCGCTGCCCACCAACCCCAGCAACACGGGGATCACAAAGGCCTTTTTTTCGGGCTGGTTGGCAGTGGATGCACAGCTCTGCTTGAACTGCAGCGTATAGGTCTTGGCGTGGGCGTCATAGCTGCCGCTGGCGGCCAGGCGCGGTGTGCCGGCCTGGCTGTACCAGAGCTTGAACTGCGGCAATAGCTGCGCCAGGCTGGAGCCGGGATTGGCGTCCGCCATGCTTTGCGCAAAGTCGTCGCAGGTGACGGCCTGGCCGTCAAAGCGTTCGAAGTACAGCTTCATGCCC
>NZ_JANXUQ010000008.1 GCF_025356155.1 Rhodoferax sp.
CGCCCCACCCACGCCCCAGAGCGACCTCGTTGCGCAAGCGCACTGGCCGAGAGCCAGTGTGGTAATTGGGAACCCGCCGTTTTTGGGCGACCGGAAGATGATTCGCGAGTTGGGTGAGGACTACACATTTGCCCTGCGCAAGGTATACGAGGGGCGCGTGCCCGGTGGGGCAGATTTGGTGTGCTATTGGTTTGAGAAGGCCCGCACCGCGATTGAGACCAATGGACTAGGCGCTGCGGGGCTGGTTTCGACCAACTCGATACGCGGCGGCGCGAATCGCAGGGTTCTTGAAGCGATTTGCCGCGTCTCGCGCATCTACGAAGCCTGGAGCGACGAAGGTTGGGTAAACGAAGGTGCGGCGGTGCGGGTGTCGCTGGTTGCGTTTGGACACGCAACACAAGCTGCACAGCTCGATGGTGTTGGCGTTGACGCGATCGCGGCCGACCTGAGCCCTCAGAAGTCGGGTGACTCCACTGACTTGACCACGGCTACCAAATTGACGCAAAACGCCAATGCCTCGTTCATTGGCACGCAGAAGAACGGGCCATTTGACGTATCGCGCGAACAGGCAGCACACTGGCTCCTGCGGCCCAACCCTCACGGAAAATCGAACGCACTGGTGATTCGCCCTTGGGCCAACGGGCTGGATGTGACACGACGCCCCCAGAACCGATGGGTCGTTGACTTTGGCTGCGATACGCCACTCGCCAATGCAGTGCTGTTTGAACTGCCATTCGCGTATGTCCAACTGCACGTCAAGCCAACGCGAGCCAACGTGCGCCGTGACTTTCATCGAAACAATTGGTGGCTCTACGGTGACGCACGGCCGGGATTGCGCAAAGCTCTGGCCGCCGTATCGCGTTTTATTGTGACGCCTATGGTTGCCAAGCACCGAGTGCTGGCTTGGATGCCAGCCATGCAAATTCCCGAAAATTTGTGCGTTGCCATCACCCGCGCCGACGACACCACTTTCGGCATCCTGCACAGCCGCTTCCACGAACTTTGGTCACTGCGCATGTGCACGTGGCTCGGCGTGGGTAACGACCCGCGCTATACCCCCACCACCTGCTTCGAGACCTTCCCGTTCCCCGCCGGCCTGACCCCCGCCGACACGGCGCACCAGCGCACGGAGACGCTACCCGGTGGAGCAGTCATTCCAGCCGACCTGTCAGAAGAAAATGGGCCGCTAGCCCTCGTCAATACTACACAGTCCGCTATCAAATGCAGAGCGAATGCCATCGCCATCGCCCAGGCCGCCAAGCGCCTGAACGACCTGCGCGAAGCCTGGCTCAATCCGCCCGAGTGGACGGATCGCGTGCCGGAGGTGATCCCGCTGGGCATGACCACGAGTCCCTACCCCGACCGTATCCTGCCCAAACTCGGTCATGAGAAAGACCTGGCCGAGCGGACACTGACCAAGCTCTACAACCAGCGCCCTGCCTGGCTGGACGCCGCGCACAAGGCGTTGGACCTCGCCGTCGCCCACACCTACGGCTGGAGCGACTACACCGCCGACATGCCCGACGAAGAAATCCTGAAGCGCCTGCTTGCGTTAAATCTGGAGCTGGCGGGCAGGGCGTAGAAATTTATTGGATATATAAAGAGTCTGTAATGACATAAAATAGTGTCAAAATGTTAAAAAACTTCAAACCGCCATTCAGTCGTTTTGTGAAAAAGTCACATAAGCCCGTGCAACTGGCGATTGAAGATGCCGTTGACGAGGTCTGTGCTGACGTGACGATTGGCGCAGCCAAGGTAGGCGATTTGGCGGAGGTACGGGTTTACAAGTTCAAGTTCAACAGACAGGAGTACTTGATGGCCTATCGACCCTCTGCATCAGGCGAAACAGTCGATCCGGCGGCGATTGAATGGCTGATCATCGATTTTTATCAAGTGGGCCTGCACGAGAATTTTTATGACGATCTCAAGAGCTATTTGAAGACGGAAGGATAGAGAAATGCCTCAAACAATGACAGCAGAAAACCTGTACCAAAACCTCAAGCAAATGCCCATGGAAGAGCGACAGAAGTTCTTTGGAATTTTGTCTGCCAACGCTTTTCAAAACGAAGATATGAGCCACGAACAGTTGTTTGGTCAACTGGCTCACGACATATTCACAGCGGCAGAGGCGATGGAGTACCTGGAAGTTTCCCAATCCACATTTCGCCGTTTTGTCGCCAACAAAAAACTGATCCCCGCGTCCACAGTGGGTCGAAGCCAGATGTTCGCGGTGCCTGAATTGAAAGCCTTCAAGAAGGCTTTGAAAATGGCAAAGGGTGCAGGCCGGGTAGCCCATTGAAGTAGCGGGGCGATTGCGTACAGGCGCTACGCAGAACGGGTCTACAACCTACAACCCCTGTCCACAACCTGGTGCGGGCAAGCAGTGCCACGCAGCAATCACCAACCTGTCGAAGAGCTCCCATCATTGATAGACTTTTTTTATGAAATCCGCACTTCAACCCATCGAGCAGATTGGAAAATTTGAGCGTCTTCAGTTGGTGGAAGATTTGTGGGATGAGTTTGCCAATGAATCCGGTCCCGAGACCCGCAAGGATGTACTGGAAGAGTTGGAGCGTCGAGCTGCCTGGCGAGATAGCAACCCCCATCAGGGCAAGAGCCTTATGCAGATCGCGCAATCGTTGGGCGTGCATTTATGATTTGGGTTGTGGTGTTCGAGCCACCAGCCCAAGCGGAGATTGCCCGAGGCATTCGGGTGGTATGAAGAAAAATCGTACGGGCTAGGTGGAGATTTTTTGCGGGTTATTGCGGCGGCGAGTGAGCAAGTTTCCCGCAATCCCGAGGCTTTTCCCCTGACGCAAGGCCGCTTCAGAAGAATCCTGCTTCGCAGGGTCCCATATGCGCTGCATTTCGAGTTGCTTGATGGCTAGGTTGTGTCGGTTCTTGAATGCTTGCACCACCGCCGCAACCCGGCTCGCTGGCCGGGGAATTGATTCAACTGAACACCTACAACCCTACATCCGCAAACCGTGTGAGCGCCTGTAGCGCCGGGAATTCACCCGTGGCCTTGGTCTTCATAGCCTTGACCGATTCCATGACGTGGCGGTTGCTCCAGATCGCGCCTTGCAGCCAACCCATTTGCTTCAGCGCATCGTCCACGGAATGGTCGCGCGCGTAGTGGATGGCCTGCTTGGTTCCCCAGATGGCGACCGGCGGTTTGGACGCAATTTCAGCGGCGCACTGCAATGCCGCAGCCAGCATGGCTTCTTCAGAGTCGAGGATGGCGTTGACCAGGCCGTATTGCAGCGCGCGGTCGGCACCCAGGCGCCGACCGGTGTAGGCCATCTCCTTGACCACGGCCAGCGGAATCAGCTTGGGCAGGCGCTGCAGCGTGCCCACGTCGGCCACCATGCCGATGTTGATTTCCTGAATGCAGAAGAAGGTCTGCGGCGTCGCGTAGCGTATGCAGCAGGCGGTGACCATGTCCACCGCGCCGCCAATGCAGCCGCCCTGAATGGCTGCAATCACCGGTATGCGCAGGGTCTCCAGCTTGGTGAAGGTGGCTTGCATGTCGCCCAGCATGTCGAATATGGCGGCGCGGCCTTCGGGGCTTTTGTCGTCCATCTGGATGGCGCCGGCAAAGGTCTCCAGTGCCATGCCGGCGCTGAAGTGTTTGCCGGTGCTGCTGATGACCAGGGCGCGCGCGCTGCCTTCGCTGTTGAGCTGTGTCAGCACCGCATCCAGCTCGCGCCAGAACGTGGGGTGCATGGTGTTCATCGCGTCGGGCTTGTTCAGCACCAGGTGGGCTACGTGCTTGTCTGTGGTCAGGGAGAAGCAGGTTAGGGCGGTCATGATGGCTCCGGTTAATTTGTGGCTACTTTAGTGCATGGTTGGCGGCATACCTGTCGCGTCGGATCAGGGTGGCTGGCTGTTTTGCTCCGTGTCCCCCGCGCTTCGCGCTCCTCCTTGACCTGCGCAAAACACACAGCCACCCTGATCCTCAAGTGGCGGGTGTGGTCGGTGACAGTTCGCAAACCAAAAG
>NZ_JANXUQ010000156.1 GCF_025356155.1 Rhodoferax sp.
CCAGCTATGCGCAAAGAAGCATCGAAGCGAAACGCCCGGCTGTTGCGCATTGGTGTGCGCTGACCGGCTTCCCGCTCTCTTCGGCGTCTTGCTCGCGTCACACGTTTACGTATTGAAGTGCTGATGCCAGACATTGAGGTGTGCTTTAACGTTGGCGCTGCCCGGCACGCAACCCGTGCCGCGAAGCGGCAGCCTTCGGTTGCGTGTCCGCGACGAGCAACCTGTTATGTTGCATTACGGCGAGGCAGATGCTTGCTGACGTATTGACGGAGCACACTGTCCATTCGTGCCTGCCACCCCTCCCCCGTGGAGCGAAAGTACTCTACGACCTCTACGCTGTAGCGCACAGAAAGCAACAACTTCTTGTTCTCGGATTTTGGCCTGCCGCGAACGCTGCGAATCGGCACCAATGCATCTAGCTGCGCCTTCGTCATGGGCTTTGCATCTGGGTCTGCTTTGGCCGCCGCGACAATTATTGCGTTGTCCTTGACGGACGGCATCAGGATGACCCGCTTACTGAATGTTTTCGACATACTTCTTTACCTCTCGTCGCTCGGCATGGCGCAGGCTGATGGTTCTGCGCACGTCACCACGGTCTACAAACGCCACGTAATACAAGGTGCTGCCCTCAGGAACCAGCCCAATCATTCGCAGCTCGTCGTACGAAAAACGTGGGTCAACCCAAACATACGCCTCATCCCAGGCTAACCTTTCAGAGAACGAAAGAGACAAGCCGTGATTGGTCAAATTCAGTTTGTCTTTGTCAGGATCGAAGGTGAAACGCACAATTTATTGTAGCTACCAATATTCATATGTCAAGCGCTACTTTGGCACGAGCAACATAACGTTGGAGGCCACCAGCACACAGCAAGTGCCGCGCAGCGGCAACCTGCTGCTGTGTGTCTGATTGGGCCGACATGTTATGCCGCATATGCTTCCGGGGAGAGCTTTGCCAAAGTAAACCAGAATGCAAGTGCAGAAGCTGCGCCAATGCCTGACATTGAGACGATCGATCCAGGGTCTTGATTCAGAGACCAAGCGAAAGCAGCTCCAAAAGTCGCACCCGTAGCTGCTGCCGTCCACCATCGTGCAATACGCATGCGGCGCAGCGCAGCAAATGCAGGAACCCCGGCAATGAAAGTAACCCAGAGCGCCCCAAAAAAACAAATCACAAGCCACGGCAAGCCCTCCCATGTAGGGGCGTCCTGATTCGAAAGGACCTCACGCAAGAAAATCAAGCTAGTGCAAGTGGTAGCGGCTGCGAGCAACGCATACAGCAGTGCCTTCAGCTTCATGGCGCGATCCTATAAAGCGGCATAACGTTGGCGCTCAGCCGACGCCGCAGGCGATCGGATGCAGCAACCAGTTAAACCACAGTATTTGGATGTGTTCATTTTTTACCGTTACTTTTGAGCGAAGAATGTATGACCGCAACTATCCATGCAAGGGCAAGAAGCGGGACAGGAATGAATAGGGGAGCAAACACCATACCAATACCTATCGGATTGGCTCCACTTGACGAGGCAAGCTCCAGAAGGACGATCAAGACAAACAGATACGCGACAGTAAATAGAGCAAGCTTTGTCGGTAACCCTAAGTTGCCGCCAACGTTTGCCGTGGCGTTTTCGGTCGCCTCCCACGTTGCCCGCAACGATTCAATCTCTTTCCCACTCAGCCTCACGAGCGCTCCGCAAAGTTGACACGAACTTTCTGCTGCAACGTTCGACGCCTCGCATACAAGACACCGCCAATCATGCTTCGGCATGTTGTGGTTTAACGTGATGTAGATGGGCGGATATCCTGGCGCAGGATATCCGACGGGATAAGCTGGAAAGCCACGCGGTGGCGACCCATCGAAACTACCCGCGACCCGCTTGACAACTTGCTCATCGGCGACAATATTGTTGTTTTATACATGGTTTTGACGCTATGAATCCATCGCCTATCTCCCCCAATCCAAGCGCCTGCTGGATCAGGTGCGCGAGGTGCTTCGTTACAAACACTATAGCCTCAAAACCGAGCAGGCTTACCTCTACTGGATTCGCTTTTACGTGCGCTGGCATGGACGTGCCGGTGAAATGCGGCATCCGCGCGCCATGGGGGACACTGAAGCGACGCAGTTTCTGACAATGCTCGCCAACAAGCGGCGTGTTTCGGTGTCAACACACAAGCAGGCGCTCAGCGCGTTGCTATTTTTGTATCGCCAGGTTTTGGCAATCGATTTGCCATGGCTGACTGAATTGGAGCGCCCCACCCGTGCGCGAGGCCAAGGGCGGCAAAGACCGCGTGGTGATGTTGCCGCATTCTTTACATGAGATGCTAAAAGCTCAGGTGATCCGCGCACGTGCTGTGTGGGTGCGTGACCGGGAGGTTGGCTACGCAGGTGTTGAAGTGCCCGACGCTTTGGGTGTCAAATATCCGAACCTGGGGCAACGCTGGGGTTGGTTTTGGGTCTTCCCAGCACCCAAGCTCTCGGTTGATCCGCGTTCGCGCATCGAGCGGCGCCACCATCTATACGAAGAACGTTTGCAACGTGCCATCAAAATGTCCTGTGCCGTGGCGCAAATCGTGAAGCCCGTATCTGTCCACACCTTGCGCCACTCATTCGCCACCCACCTGCTGCAGGCAGGCACCGACATCCGCACCGTACAAGAGCTGCTGGGCCACAGCGACGTAAGCACCACAATGATCTACACCCATGGGCTCAAGGTAGCTGCTGGCGGCACTGGCAGCCCTCTGGATTCGTTATTGGTAAATGCCTAACCGCAGTCGCTATAAAAACCGTAGCTACACACGCAATACTGACGAGAGCTAGGGGCCAGTTTTATCAATCCACCTTAGCGCCCGCCGCCTTGACCACGCCCTGGTACTTGGCCATTTCGCTCTTCATGAACGCACCAAATTGCTCGGGCGTGCTGGGCACGGGTTCAGCCAACAGGCCGGCAAACCGGGTTTGCGCCTCGGGTGTGTTCAGCGCGGTCACAAAGGCTGTGTTAAGCCTGGCGATCACATCCTTGGGGGTGCCAGCCGGTGCCACCAGGCCCCACCAGGTGTCGATCGCAAAACCCTTTAGCGTGTCTGCCAAGGGTGGTACGTCGGGCAAGGCGGGCGAACGCGTCAACGTGGTCACGGCCAAGGCTTTGAGCTTGCCGGACTTGATGCCGGGCGCGGCGGTGGCCAGGTTGTCGAAATTGAAATCCACCTGACCGCTGAGCAGGGCAAACTGCGCCGGGTTGCCGCCGTTGTACGGAATGTGCAGCGCGAAGATGCCCGCCTGCGCTTTGAACATCTCGCCCGCCAGATGGCCGGCGCTGCCATTGCCGCCGCTGCCGTAGTTCAGCTTGGCAGGGTTGGCCTTGGCATAGGCGATCAGGTCTTTGACGCTGTTGATGTTCAGGCGCTTGGCGGTCTCGGCGTTGACCACCAACACGTTGGGAACGCGCACCATCTGCGTGATGGGCGCAAAGTCGGTAGCTGCGTTGTACGGCATCTTGGCGTAGAGCCAAGGGTTCACAGCATGTGTGGCGGTGGCGGCAATGCCGATGGTTAGGCCATCTGGCGCGGCCTTGGCAACCGCATCGGCGCCGATGTTGCCACCCGCACCGGGCTTGTTGTCAATGATGACGGTGCCCAGGCTCTCCTTGACGCGCTCGGCCAATACCCGTGCGGTCACGTCAATGGGGCCGCCTGCGGCATAGGGCACGATCAGCCGAATCGGGCGGCTCTGCGCCCAGGCGCCATCAACAATTGAAAGGGTGGCGGCAGAAGCCACGGCCAACGTGGTGAGGCTTTTAAGTAGGGTTCTGCGGTAGGTCATGCGGCCATTGTGCCTCCACTATCATGGTGGACTTCACTATGAACTTACAGATCCAAAGCTTAAGCAAATACTATGGCGACACGCCAGTCTTCGCCAACGTGTCATTGGACGTCGCGCCCGGCGAATTTGTCGCCATCGTTGGTGAGTCAGGCGTTGGCAAATCCACGCTGCTCAACTGCATGGCCGGGCTGGACAGCTGGGACAGCGGCACCGTGCTGCTGGACGGCGCCGACCTGGGCCAACTGAACGACGATGCACGCGCGCTGTTGCGTCGCAAGAAGGTCGGCTTTGTGTTCCAGGCATTTCACGTGCTGGGCCATCTGGACGTGGCGCAAAACGTGGCCTTGCCGCTCTTGCTACTGGGCACACCGGACGACGCACGCGTGCAGGCCATGCTGGAGGCCGTGGGCCTGCAGGGCATGGGTGGCCGCCTGCCCCAGCAGCTCAGCGGCGGCCAGTTGCAGCGCGTGGCCATTGCCCGCGCGCTGATCCACCGCCCCACGCTGTTGCTGGCCGATGAGCCCACGGGCAATCTGGACCCGGCCACGGCCAGCAAGGTGATGGAAGCCCTGGTGGCGCAAACGCGTGCACATGGCACGTCGCTGGTGTTGGTCACACATTCCGAGGCGGCCACGGCGCGGGCTGACAGGGTGCTGCGCCTCAAAGTGGATGGCATTGCGCCATCCAAGACCTGAATCTGCGTTCTTTTTTTACATTCTGTTGCCGAATGGTCGGCTGCATTAGTCCATATGGACTATTGCAGTGCAGCAACTGCCCACGGACAATGAAATTCCAATATCTACTCCGACTATCTCCCATGAACATCAAATCGCTCGTCATCGCTGCTGTTGCCGCTGTTGTGCTGTCATCCACCGCCAACGCGTCTTTCATCACTTTCACCGACCGCGCGCAATGGGAAATTGCTGTGGGCGGTACTTTTTCTGAAGAAACCTTCAGCTCCGCCAGCACCACAGGCTTTACGATCGAGCAAATAGGCAGCGGCCATTCGACCGGTATCAGCGGCGGCGTGTACCACGACCGCACCGTGCTGGACACCAGCTATACCAACTACCACTTCAACTCGCTGGTCAACGCATTCGGCGCCAACTGGGATCTGAGACCTGGCAATGCTGGCCAAGGCTTGCAATTGTTTGCTGGCGGCCAATTGATCACACCGCAAATTGCCAACACCTACAACGGTGGTTTCTTCGGCCTGGTGTCCACCACCGCGTTTAACTTGGTATCGGTGCACAGCGGTAGTTACAGCGGCTCTGCTGAAACACACGATGTGGACAACGTGGTGTTCGCATCTGTATCCTCCGTGCCAGAACCAGAGTCGTATGCCCTGATGTTGGCCGGCCTGGGTTTGATGGGTGCCGTGGCACGCCGTCGACAGGCCAAGCAAGCCTGATAGCGCACACATTTTTTGCGTCCTGCGCACGCCGCCCCGCCTACCGCCAGAATTGGGAAGAGCACCATGCCGCTAACCCTCTACCACCACCCCCTGGCCTCCTTCTGCCACAAGGTTCTGGTGGCCCTGTACGAAAACGATATCGCGTTTGAAGCGCGCATCATCGACCTCGGTGCCGACAAAGACCGGGCCGAACTGGGCGCGCTGTGGCCGTTCTGCAAGTTTCCGGTGCTGCAAGACATTGAACGCCAGCGCAATATGCCAGAGTCATCCATCATCATCGAGTACCTGGACCAGTTCGCCGGGGTCAAGCACCGGCTGATCCCCGGCGACTTCAACGACGCGCTGCAGGTCCGCCTGTGGGACCGCATTTTTGACAGCTACGTGCACGCGCCCATGCAAGACATCGTGCTCGACAAGATACGCGGCACGAAGGGCGACACCAGCGCGTCCAGGGCCAGCATCCAGACGGCTTACGCGCTGATCGACAAACAGCTGGCAACACTGCCATGGGCTGCAGGGCACGCCTTCAGCATGGCCGATTGCGCCGCGGCACCGGCCCTGTTCTATGCCCACACGCTGGAAGCTTTTCCAGAACAGTACGTGCACCTGCGCGCCTACTTCGAGAAGCTGATGGACCGGCCATCGGTACAGCGCGTGCTGTCAGAAGCCAAACCCTATTTCTCCATGTACCCGTTCTACAGCGCCATTCCAGCGGGGTTTCTGTAACACCTTCGCCATAAACGCGCCGCGCGGCGCCAGGGGTAGTAAAACCCTTACTTTAGGCAAATTTATACCCAATTTAGGTTACTTAGCCGAGTTTTTATAAGAAATCGGCCTCTAGCCCTCGCGAAATATGGATAGTACGCTATACAAAGCGTAGCAAATCCCCCAGTACCGCAACACCCTGCCGGATGTGCGCCGGTGCTACGCATGAGTAACCCAGCAGCAGGCCCGATGCCCGGGTTTGTGTCGCGTGGTCCAGGTAGAAGCTGGACAGCGCCCGCACCTCAACGCCTTTGGCCGCAGCCCGCTCGGTAAAAACTTTGTCATCCATGGTGCGCTGAAAGGCCACCGCCAATTGCAGGCCCGCGTTCGACGGACCGATGGCGATCTGCTGGCACAGCTCCCGCTGGAGGGTATCCACCAGCACGCCACGCCGCTCGTCGTAGAGCGCGTGGGTGCGCTTGATATGGCGGTGGAAATGCCCACCGGCGATGAAGTCGGCCAGCACCACCTGGGGCATCATCGCCGTGCTGCGGTCCATCGCCGCTTTGCCGCGCCTGAAGGCATCAATCACCGCCGGCGGCACAACGAGATAACCCAGCCGCAGGCCGGGGAACAGAATCTTGGACAGCGTGCCGATGTAGAGGACCGAGCCTGAGCGGTCCAGGCTTTGCAGCGACGCCAGCACCGGGCCTGCGTAGCGGTATTCGCTGTCGTAGTCGTCTTCCACAATCCAGGCCTTGTGCTGCGTGGCCCAGGCGATCAGCGCCATGCGCCGCGCCAGACTCATGGTCACACCCAAGGGATATTGGTGCGACGGCGTCACATAGGCCAGCTTGGCGCCGGGGTACTGGGCAGCGCCTTGCGCCACGTTGAGGCCCTCGCTGTCCACGCCCACCGGGCAGGTCACCAGACCCGCCGCGTGAAAGGCCGCAGCGGCACCGCGGTAGCCCGGGCTCTCGACCCAAGCTTTATCGCCCACATTGCCTAGCATCAGGGCCACCAAGCTCAGCGCCTGCTGTGCACCGGTGGTCACGATGATCTGCTCTGGTGCGCAGCGCATGCCACGCGACACCTGCAGATGTGTGGCCAGCAGCTCGCGCAGCGGTGCAAAGCCGGACGGGTCGCCATAACCCAAGGACAGGCCCGGGCGGCGCCAGCGGCGTGCGTTCAGCCGCGTCCACACATCAAACGGAAAGGCCTCCAACGCCGGCATGCCGGTGCGAAAGGCGCGCGGAGTACCCTCTTGCGCGGCCAGGGCCATGCGTGGCTCGACAAACGCCTTGGCCCGCTCCGACAGGCGCGATGGCTCCGGTGGCGCAGCAGGTTGCAGCTCCCGCTTTCGGGCGCGCTCTACCCGCACCGGCAGGCGCTCGCTGACAAAGCTGCCCTTGCCGACCGTGCAGGTGAAGTAGCCCTCGGCCAGCAGTTGCGCATAGGCATTGACCACCGTCTGGCGTGAAACGCCCAGCGCGGTGGCCAGTGTGCGCGAAGGTGGTAGCTGCGCGCCAGGCCGGATCTGCCCAGCCAAGATGGCGTCCTTGATCGCGGCATACAACTGGCGGAACAGGGGCACATGCGATGCCTTGTCCAGATGCAGTTCGGGCAAGGGAGCCGCAAGCTGCAGGGTACTTGTGTTGGTCATTGGTATGGTTGAAATTGTATTAATTGGTACTTTCAACAAACCAATCTTAACTTTAGACTGGAGGCCTGTCGCTTTCCATCCACCCCGTACTGCAACCCACACCATGACCGCTTCCCGCCTCGACATCGCCCGCCAACTCGCGGAAAAGCACGGCATGGACCTGCTGGCACCGCTGGTCATTGGCAGCGTCTACCAGTTACCCAAAAACGCAGCGGTGGAGCTGGACGCCACCGTGGCCCTGACAGCTACTTAACGACAACAAGGATTACCAACATGGCATTCGTAGAACCCATCACCCTGGCCGCACGCGGCATCCACCTGGAACCCCTGGGCCTGCAGCACGAGGCTGGCCTGCAAGCCGCTGCAAGCGATGGTGAACTGTGGAACATCCGCATCACGTCGGTGCCCGAGCCGCACAACGTGCGCGCCTATATCGAGACGGCACTGGCCGCACGTGAGGCCGGCCACCGCTTCCCCTTCGCCGTGGTGGATGACGCCACGGGCAAGGTGCTGGGCAGCACCAGCTACCACGACATCGTGCCCGCCATCAAACGTGTGGAGATTGGCTGGACCTGGTATGGCAAAAGCAGCCAGCGCACACACGTCAACACCACCTGCAAGCTACTGATGCTGACCCACGCGTTTGAGACGCTGGGCTGCCATGTCGTCGGCTGGCGCACGGACAACTTCAACTTTGCATCCCAGGCTGCGATCGAGCGACTGGGCGCCAAAAAAGATGGCGTCATCCGCGGCCACGCCATTCGGCGCGATGGCACGATACGCGACACCGTGATGTACAGCATGCGCAGTGGCGAATGGCCGGAGGCGAAGGCGCAGCTCTTGTATTTGCGGGACAAGAAGCGGGATTGAACTCCGTTGGGATTGAGCATCAGGGGGTTCTTTGCTTTGACGCGAGATTGCTTGGGGGGTGAGACCTCGCTTTTTGGACAACCCACTCCCCCAACCCCTCGCCCCGCCGGGCGAGGGGAGCTTTTTTTAACAGCCGATTTTGCTTCTGAGCGCCGACTGCGGAATTACTGGCGAAGGTTGCGTGACGGACTTGCGCACTGGGGCGTGAACCCACTGTCCGAGAGACCTCGCACTAGAGTGCGCGGAGCCACTGGCACGCGTAGCGGCCAGCGGAGGAACACCCGAGCGGCAGCCGTTTACTCCAACCGCAGCGCCAGGGCCGTGGCGCACCCGCACGTACCGCAGCACACCGCTTGTAGCGCCGTAGCCGGTGCGACACCACCAAATCGGCTGTTTAAAAAGAGCTCCCCTCGCCCAGCGGGGCGAGGGGCTGGGGGAGTGGGTTGTCCAAAAAGCGAGGTGCCTCAAACCCCAAAACCCAAGTCAGCTACAACGAAACAAACACCACCTACAAATCAAACTTCACCTCCGCAACATAGCTGCGCTGCATATAAGGATGGAAGTTCCAGTACTGGTAGTTGTTGAGGTTGTCGATGCCAAACGACGCGCTCCAGTTCTTGCCCTGCTTGTAGCGCACACGCACATCGGCGGTCAAGAATTCGCTGACGCCCTGGTAGGTGTAGCCATTCACATCGGCATTGTTCAGCGTGCGGAACTGGGGGCCGCTGTAGCGCATGCCGAGGCTGGTGCTCCAATGGTCATCGAGCTTGTAACTCAGCAAGGCCGATGCGCGCCAGGCCGGGATGTTGGGCTGGCGCTTGCCCACCGTGTCGCCGGGCACCACCACAAAACCGTCGTTGGCCTTGATGGTGGAGTCGGTGTAGGTGATGCTGGCATTCAAGTCCAAGCCCTTGGCGGCCACGTTCTCGCCGTTGAACGACAGCTCCAGCCCCTGGGTCTGGATGCGGCTGACGTTTTGCACGCGGCTGATGTTTTTGTTCGCCACTGCGTCAAACGTGGTTTGTGAATACAGCGCATCCGTCGTGTCCTCGGCAAAGTAGGTCAGGCGCAGGCTGGCGTGGCCGTAGTCCTTCTCGGCGCTCAGCTCGGATGTCCACGACTTCTCGGGCTTCAGATTCGGGTCGTTGATGTACTGCGAGTTGGTGGTGCTGGTGGCGCCATACAGCTCTGTCACAGTAGGGAAACGCACTGCACGACCCAACGAAGCCTTGAGCACGGTGTCATGGTTGGCCTGAAACGACAACGCGGCCTTGGGTGACACAAAGCTCTCGTCACGACCCGCGTAGCGCGTGTTCGCGGCATTGCCCACGCCAAATATCGTGAAGCCATCGACCGTGGTCCAGTTCTCCACCCGCACACCCAGCACGGTTTTCCACAGCGGGGCAAAGGCCCAACTGTCTTGCGCGTACACGGCGCGTGTGGTTGCGTTGCCGCCTACGTCGTTGACCAAGCCACCCGGCGCGTCGGTGAGCCAGTTACCGGCAATGTTGGAGGTGACGGTGTGGAAGGTGTAGCGGTCTTGCTGCAGGCCAAAGTCGACGACGTGTGCGCCCCGCGCGCGCCCAGGGCGTGCCTCCGATGCGCTGCCGTCCGGCCGCCAAATACCCTTGAGCGCCAGCGCATTCCAGCCCGTGCCGCCCGCATCCGCAATGGTTCCGGTACCGCCGAACTGCGCGGCGGGCAGGAAATTGTTGACGCTATTGCGGCGGTTGGTGTCGCTGCCATAACCGTATTGGCTGGCCGCCACCTCCCAGTCGAACACGCCCTGGCTATGGCTCTTGACCGACAGGCCGTGCATGCTGTGGGTGATGTCTTCATTGGTCAACGGATAGTCGCCACCGGTCAATGCATTGGCACCGGTGAACGCCAGGCCGGCTATGTTGATGGCGCCGCTGTAGACCGGCTGGCCATTGGCATCACGCAAGTAGGTGGTGGGGCGGCCTTCGGATGTGTTTTTCCACAAACCATAGGTGTAGCTGGCGCGCAGGCTGGGCGTGATGTCATACGCCAGCTTGATCTTGGCGTGGTCTTGCACCGTGGTGTATTCGGTGCCGGTGCCCAGGTTGTACCAGGGCTGGTTGGCGTTGTTCGCGTCCAGCACCGCGCCGGTGACGGCGGTGCCCGCGCTGCCAGCCATACCCGCACTCTTGAGCCGTGTTGGAAAGGTCAGCGGTTGGCCGTGGCTGTTGGTGTGGTTCAGGTTAACGAACCAGGACCAATCCCCTTCCCGGCTGCCCATGGACGCGCTGGTCTGCCAGGCCTTGTAGGTCTCGTGGGTGTTGTACAGGTCGAATGGTTGCGAGACATAGCCCGCCTTCACATGGGCTTCCAGCTTCTGCGGCATGCGCGTCACATAGTCGACGACCGCACCCACCGAGTTGCCGGGATAGGCGGCAGAAAACGGGCCGTACATCACATCCACGCGGGCAATCTCTTCCGGTGTCACCAGGCCCCAGCGCGGCGCGTAGGTGGCGCCGTTGCCCAGGTAATTGCTCAGCAAGATGCCGTCGGCGTACACGGCCGAGCGCGCGCTGTTGCCCGTGCCCGATGCGCGGCTGGACAGCACGGCGTGGTTGTAGTCGCCGATGTAGCGCTTGCGCACCAGCAGACTGGGCAGGTAGCGCAGCGCGTCTTCGCTGTCGGTGGCGTTGATCGATTGTTCGATCTGCTCTTTGCTGATGCCCTCGATGGTCGTGGGTATCTGCGTGGGCAGCGATGTGGGCTGGCCGCCATGGGTGCTGATGGTGACCACGCCCAGGCTCTTGGTGGGTTTGGTCTCGTCTTCGTGCGTTGCGTGGGCGCTGGTGTGGGTCAGCAGGGATGTGCAGACCAATGCAGCGGCCAGCACCGTCAGGGGGTGCTTCTTCATGGATGGGCTCCTCGGTTTAGTGTTTGTGGTCGGCGTGACCGGCCGCAGCGGCACCGGCGGGCGCGGTGGTAGACACCGGAACCATGATGGCCAGGTTGCTCTGCACGCCCTTGGCGTCCTTGAACACCAGGGTCAGCGGGATGGTGGTGTCCTTTTGCAAGGGCAGCTTCAGGTCCATCAGCATCACGTGGTAGCCACCCGGCTTGAGTGACACGGCCTTGCCAGCGGGCAGGTCCAAGCCGTTGACCAGAGCGCGCATTTTCATGACGTCGCCGTCCATCTTCATCTCATGCACCTCGGCCACGCCGGCAACGGTCGAGCTGACGCTGACCAGTTGGGCATTGTCCTTGGCGGTGAGGATCATAAAGGCACCGCTGGCCTTTTGGCCCTGTACGGTGGCGCGGGCCCAGGCGCCCTTGACATCCACAACCGCCTGCGCACAGGCAGCGGTGGACAGCAGGGACAAGATCAGGGCGGCAGGGATAAAACGTTGCAGTGTCATAGTGATTCCAGGATTCAGTTCGGTGAGTTGACGGTTCAATGGTTGTGGCCACTAGTGGCCTGGATGTCCAGCACCTCCAGCAGTGCGGCCGGGCTCTTCAAACCCTTGGTGGATGTGCCCTGGGTTGGCACCTCTGCCCAGGCGGTACTGCCCTGGGTGCAGGTTTGCACAACCTTGAACCACAGCGGGCCGGGCTTGGCAGGCGTGGTGCCGCGCAGCACGAACTCGTCGTAGAAGTCGCTGGGCAGCGCGTCGGCGGCGGTGTTGGCTGTCCAGCTGATCTCGACGACGCCCTCGGCGAATGTCTTGCCGTGCGACTCATAAGGCTGCGCCAGTTTGTCGGTCACAGCACGTGTGGTCCAGCCTGGCTTGGGCATGGGTTGCGCGCCGTTGAAGCCGACCGGAATACTGACCGTGATACTGGTGGTTGCCGCGGCATCACAGCCATGGCCCACGCGGAAGGTCGCGCGGTAGCTGGCACCGGCGGCAGCCGCGCCATCCTGCAAAACGATATGAGAAAAAGCGCTGCTAGACCCCGCGGATATTGCGCAAGCAGCTATCAAATGGATAGCGAATGAATGTTTCATGGGAATATTCCTGCATCTAAAAAAACGGAATGCGTGGCGGCCCGCCTCAGCGCGGACCACACGACGACACACAATCACCAGCCCAAAGGACCGGTTGTTTTAGACAGCAGCAGGAGGGCCGCGTGGCGGGAACGGCGCAGCCGCCCGCCGGGGCTGCGCGGCTTCTGGGCGCACATGCAACGTATAGCCCAGGCCCATGGGGGCCAGCACTTGCACGGATGCCTGGGGTGGCGGTGCACTGACGGCGGCGCACAGCGGGCAATCCAGCGTATTGCGCAGCGCGCCGGTATCGTCGTCACCACCATCGGCAACGATCTTGACGGTGCCAGACGCCGAGCACACCAGCTGCACGCTCTGCGGTTTGACCAGCGGTGACGCAATGGCGACACCAATGGACAACGCAAACCACACTAGCACGAAGCGGGCGAGGAGGTGGGCGTTGCGCAGGTGTTGCATCTCGTGCATTATCGCAGCTAAGGGCATGCTCCCACGCTCCACCGCTGCGCGGGTCGCTGCCCTCCGAGAGGGCTGAATCCGCTTGGGGCGGCCCGGCGCGGATTTACAGCCCCCACGCAACATAACAGAGAGACACCATGGAATTGAACATCAACGGCACACCCACACCGGTAGACGCCGACCCCAATATGCCCCTGCTGTGGGTGCTGCGCGACATGCTCAACATGACCGGCACCAAGTTTGGCTGCGGCGTGGCCGCCTGCGGTGCCTGCACCGTGCGCATCGATGGTGAGGCCACCCGCTCCTGTGTGATGCCGGTGTCGGCCGTGGTCGGCAAGCGCATCCAAACGATTGAGTCTCTGGGCACGGCCGACAAGCCGCACGCGCTGCAGGCCGCGTGGATTGCGGAGCAGGTGCCGCAATGCGGCTACTGCCAAAGCGGCATGCTGATGGCCGCTGCCGCGCTATTGGAGGCCAAGCCCCAACCCACGGATGCCGACATTGACGCCGCCATGAGCAACATCTGCCGCTGCGGCACCTACCAGCGCGTGCGCGCCGCCATCCACCGCGCTGCTGGACAAACCGGAGTCGCAGCATGAAGCGCCGCACACTGCTGTTGAGCGCGCTCGGCGCCGTGGGTGGTCTGAGTGCCCTGGTTGTGGGCTGGGGCGTGTTGCCCGCCCGCTCACGCCTGGGCTCGCCCGACCTGATGCTGCCCACACAGGGCGATGTGGCGCTGAACGGCTGGATCAAGATCGCCGCGGACGGCAGCGTTGTGCTGGCCATGCCGCGCAGCGAAATGGGCCAGGGCGTGCACACCGCGCTGGCCATGCTGGTGGCCGAGGAGCTGGATGTGCCCTTGGCCCGCGTGCGGTTGGAGCAGGCCGGTGCCGACAAGATCTACGGCAACGTGGCCATGCTGTTGGGCAGCCTGCCCTTCCATCCGCTGGAGTCTGAAGACGGCAACCAGGCCACCAAGGTCAAGGTTGGCCAGTGGGTGGTCGGCAAGATTGCCCGCGAGCTGGGCATCGACGCCACCGGTGGCTCGTCGACCATTGCCGATGCCTGGGAGCCACTGCGCAACGCAGCCGCCACCGCCCGTGCCAGCCTGCTGGGTGCAGCCGCCGCGCAGTGGAAGCTGCCAGCACAAGAGTTGCGTGTCAAAGATGGCGTGGTGTCGCACACGTCGGGCAAGATCGCGCACTATGGCGAACTGGCTGCAGCAGCGGCAGGCACCGCACCGGGTACCGTTACGGTAAAAGACCGCAAGGACTGGAAGCTGATCGGCCAGCCCGCACCCCGAACCGACATACCCGCCAAAACCAATGGCACGGCCCAGTTTGGCTTGGACGTACGCCTGCCCGGCATGCTGTACGCCCAGGCGCGCATGGCACCCATGCTGGGCGGCACGGTGGCCAGCATCGATTCAAAAATTGCATTGGCCATGCCCGGCGTAGAGCGCCTCATCACGCTGGATGCGGTGGGCGGCTCTACCGCCGGTTTTGCGGTAGTGGGCAAGACCACGTGGCATGCGCGCCAGGCCGCACAGGCGGTGGACGCCAAGTGGCAGCAACGTGCGCAGGGTGCTTTGGACACCGCGCAGATTGAAGCCCAACTGCTGGCGGCACTGCAACCGGGCGCGGGCAACACCTTCTTTGAAAAAGGCAAAGCTGCAGACGCGGAAAGCCAGGCCGCGCGCAAGGTGGAAGCCACCTACTTCGCCCCCTATCTGGCCCACGCGACGATGGAGCCCATGAACTGCACCGCGCAGGTCAAAGACGGTAAGGTAGATATCTGGGCCCCGACCCAGGTGCCGCAGATGGCGCGCGCCATGGCGGCCAAGGTTGCGGGCGTGGATGTTGACAAGGTCACGCTGCACACCACGCTGCTGGGCGGGGGATTCGGCCGCCGGCTGGACGTGGACTTTGTAGCCCAGGCTGTGCGGGTAGCGATGGAGTGCGGCGGCAAGCCGGTGCAACTGGGCTGGTCACGCGAAGAGGACACCACACACGACTTCTACCGCCCCATGCATGTGGCCACGCTGCATGCTGCGGTCGATGCACAGGGCACCGTCAGCAGCCTGCGCATCCAATCCGCGGGAGACGCTATTAGCCCGCGCTGGATGGAGCGCGGCCTGCCCGCCTTGGCAGGCCCTGTTGACATGCCGGACAAGACTACGGCCGAGGGTCTGTTTGATTTGCCGTACGACTTTGCCAACCAGCACATGTCGCACGTGGCCACGCGCATGGGCGTGCCCGTGGGCTTTTGGCGGTCCGTCGGCCATTCGCACAATGCCTTCTTCTCCGAAAGTTTCATGGACGAGCTGGCGTTCGAGACCAAGCAAGACCCTGTCGCGTTTCGCACCGCCTTGCTCAAGGATGCGCCGCGCTATCTGGCTGTGCTGAAACTGGCGGCTGACAAGTCGCAATGGGGCACCCCCCTGCCCGCCGGTCGTGCGCGCGGCGTTGCCCTGCATGAGTCTTTTGGCAGCATCGTTGCCGAAGTGGCCGAGGTGTCGCTGCAAGATGGCAAGCCACGCGTACACCGCGTCGTGGTCGCAGTGGACTGCGGCACCGTGGTCAACCCCAACACCGTGGCGCAGCAGATGGAGAGCGCCGTCATCTTTGGCCTGACGGCGGCGCTGTACAGCAAGATCGATATCAAGGACGGCGCGGTGCAGCAGACCAGCTTCCCCAACTATCCCATGGTGATGCTGGCACAAGCCCCGGTGGTGGAGACCTGGATCGTACCCAGCACGCGCGCGCCTGCGGGTGTGGGCGAGCCGGGCGTGCCACCGCTGGCGCCGGCCGTTGCGAATGCGTTGTTTGTGTTGATGGGCAAGCGGGCGCGGCGGTTGCCGTTGGTTGCTTGATGGGCTCACATTGACGTTAAAAATAGAGCAGAAACATGTCTTCTACCCCTTTGGATATTGGCAAATACCAGATCGAGCGCGAACTGGGGCGTGGAGCCAGCGGTGTGGTGTATCTGGCGCATGACACATTCCGGGATAACTGGGTCGCCATCAAGCAGGTACACCCGCACCTGTTGCTAGATCCGGCACAGGCAATCAAGTACCGCCGTCTTCTGCACAACGAGGCAGTGCTGGTGGGGCAGATCAATCACCCCCATATCGTTTCGCTGATTGATGTGAACGAACGGGCACATCCACCCTATCTTGTGCTCGAATATGTGCAAGGCCATTCTCTGGAGCAGCACACCAAACCCGACACGCTGCTGCCAGTGCCAGAGGTGTTGGATATCGCCTTCAAGTGTTGCAATGCGCTGGAGTACGCGCATCTGCACGGACTGGTGCACCGCGATATCAAACCGGCGAATATTTTGCTGCGCAACGATGGCGAGGTAAAACTTACTGACTTTGGCGCGGCCATGTCACAGAACGGCGATGTCACGCAACTGGCGGGGCTTATGGGCTCGCCAGCTTACATGTCGCCTGAGCAGATACGCGAAGAGAAGCTCACACAACAATCCGACATGTTCTCGCTCGGCGTGGTTCTCTATGAACTCCTGACCGGTCAAAAGCCATTTCAAGGGGATAGTGACTACGCCACTATTTACAAAATTGGGGCGGAAGAGCCCGCCTCCATCCGGGTGCTACGGCCGGAACTACCCAGAGAGCTCAGTGAACTCGTTCGCACCGCCCTCGCAAAAAAGCCTACAGATCGTTTTGCCAATTGGGGGGCCTTCGCGAATGCGATCTATGGCGCCAACGGCAGCGTTGTGACGCTGTCCAGCCAGATAACCGAACTGGAGCAGTTCCAGAAGCTGCGTCGCCTGGACTTCATGCGCGACTTCAGCGACGTAGCCATCTGGGAGACGCTGCGTTTGGGTCGCATTCGCAAGCTTGAACGCGGAACCGTGCTGATGAAAGAAGACTCCATTGGCCGCTCGTTCTACCTCTTGCTGGAAGGTGCGGTGAAGGTCACCAAAAAAGACCTGGCACTGACCAAGTTGAAAGCGGGAGTGAGCATTGGCGAAATGGCCTACCTGCAACCCGGTGAAAACGTCCGGTCCGCCACGGTCACTGCGGAGACGGATATTTCCGTACTTAAGCTCAAGAGTATCTCGGTCAAGCAGGCCTCGGTAGAACTGCAGTCCTGCTTTGACAAGGCGTTTATCAAGATGCTGGTAACCCGCCTGATTGCGGCAAACCAGCAGTTGTCCGAATGGGATTTGTGACCGAGGCAACGTGAGGTTAACGCCGCGTCAATTCTCCGCCTTCCCCACCGGCGCATTCTTCACATACTTGTCAAACCACCGCACCATCTCATAAATGAGCTGTTCGTTGGATTCCATGGCCGTGTACCAATGCGGCTCGTTCGGCAGCATGACCAGGCGCGTGGTGCCGCCATTGCCGCGGATGGCCTCAAACAGTTTGTTGGCTTGCAACGGCGTGGTGCCCGGGTTGGCATCATCTGCACCGTGGACAATCAGGATGGGGGTCTTCAGCTTGTCGGCATAGAAGAACGGCGAGACTTTTTGGTACACGTCTGGCGACTCCCACACCGAGCGGCGCTCGCTCTGAAACCCGAAAGGCGTCAGCGTCTTGTTGTACGAGCCGCTGGTGGCCACGCCGGCGCGGAACAGGTCCGAGTGCGCTAGCAGGTTGGCCGTCATCAACGCGCCATGGCTGTGGCCGGTCACGCCCACACGTGCAGGGTCGGCCACGCCCAGGCGCACAGCTTCATCCACCGCTGCCTTGGCGTCTGCCACCAATTGCTCCGTGTAGGTGTCGTACGCTTTCCTGGGGTCGCCAACAATGGGGAAGGACGCGTTGTCGATGATCGCGTAGCCCGCCAGCAGCAGCAGGCGGTACTGGCGCAGGCGGGTAAAGGTGGCTTGTGAACCGGTGACCTGGCCGGCCTTGGAGGCGTCGGCATAGTCCAGCGGGTAGGCATACAGAATGGTGGGCACGCGGGTGCCTTCTACATAGCCGGGCGGCGTGTACAGCGTGAAGGACAGGTCCAGCCCGTCGGCACGTTTGTATTTGACCAGACGCTTTTTGATGCCACGCACCACAGGCGCAGGGTCAGGTATGAGGGTCACAGCGACACGGGTGGTTGCCAGGGCGGCTTCACCAGTGGCAGGGGCATCCGCAGCGGCGCCCAGTGTGCGCAAAAATACATTGGGCGGCTCCACCGCCGTTTGGCGCAGTGTGACGAAGCTACGCATATCGCCACCAGCAAACGACAAGAAGCGCTCAAAGGCGTCCTTGTCGCTGCGAAACAGACGCTCAGACTTTTGCGTCGTCAGGTTCAGCTTGTCCAGAAACGGACGATCGCCATCGGGCGACGCGCCCATGCCCGACAGGTAGATGGCGTCACCATCCATGCGGACCACGCGCATGCCGTTACCCAGCTTGCGCCAGACGGGGCTGCCGGGATTGGCATACTTTTCTTCAGACGACCGGTCAAACAGCAGGCGCGGCTTTTGTTGGCTGTCGTCGACATTGATGACAAAGGTGCGCGTCCAATGGCGGTTGTGGTCGTATTCGTACAGCAGGCCGGTGTTGGCACGCTCGGTCCAGGCAATGCCCTGGAAGCGTTGCTCGGTGCGGGTGATCTCGACCGCCGGCGCGGTGAACGGCGCCTTTTGCAGCATGACCTTGTCGCGTGCGGGCACCTTCACATTCCAGTCACCCCCGTCCAGCGCCTCGGCCCAGACCAGCGTGGCCGGTTCGGTGGCGCGCCAGTCGAATTCGCGCGGGCCCAGGGGCTCGCCGTGGATGGGCACACGGTCTGCCAACGGCAGCGTCGCGATGGGGTGGCGCACGATTTTTGCGCGGTTGGCCGTGTCCCACACTTCGACATCGCGCGGGAAGCGCTCATGCGTGGTCACATATGAATACGGCTTGTGGATGGAGACGACCAGGACATGGCGACCGTCCGGTGCGGGTTGCAGCGATTCCACATTTGCGGGCTGGCCCAGACGCGTGATTTTGGATGTAGCGGTGTCGACCAGGGCGACCTGCGCGCTGGCGTAGTAATCGAACAGGTCCTCGTCGTGTTTGTTGTTCAGCGTGTCGCGGGTCTCATAGGTGCTGCTCTGCCCTTTTTCGCCATCGGCTTCCTGGATGCTGGGGCCTGCAGGCACCAGCGGTGCTGTGGGCGGTGCGCCGAGGTTGTCGGGTACCAGCTTGACCAGCAATGTCTTCTGGTCGGGCATCCACCGCAGCTCATGGTCCAGCATGGGGTTCAGGCGGGCGCCGGGTATCTTGTGGACCTTGCCAGTATTGACGTCGCCCACCCAAAGCTCGACCGAATCGATTGCGACATTGGTAAACGCAAACTGTTTGCCGTCTGCAGACCACTGCGGGTTATCGGCGCAGGCGCCTGCGGGCAGATTGACGGGCGTGCGCGTGCCGCCCGCCACCTGCACCAGCTCCAGGCCAATGGCGCAGGGCTTGATGCCATAGCCGCCAGGGGTGTCGTGCTTGCTGTGGTTGCGGGTCTCCACGCGCGCTCCGGCCAGGCGCAGGAAGGGCGTTGCCACCCGCGCCATCAATGGGTAGTCTTGCCACGAGACCAGCAGGATCTTGTCCTGCGTGGGGCTGACGCTGGGCACAGGCGGCGACGGTGCGCGCATGACGTCCAGAATTTCCTTGGGCGGCTGGCTGTAGCCGGATGGGGCGCCAGGGGCTGTGGCAGCGAGCGCAGCAGGTGTGGCGATGGCGGCAAGCGCCGCAAGCAAGGAATACCGGATGAGGAAGTTCGGGCGTAGCACTGGTGAAGTCTCCGTGTGGTGGACCGCGATTTACGGGTTGCGCGGCGGCAGAACGGCGATCCTACAGTACGGGAGAGCACAAACGGATACGGGTTTTGCCGGTATCGTAGAAGCTTATGACGTGCCGCAAAAGGAAAATGCAATGAACAAATACCTCGTCGCCTACGCAGGCACCGCAGTCGCGATGGTCGCACTGGACATGCTATGGCTGGGGCTTATCGCCAAGCCGCTGTACCAGCAAGGCATAGGCCATCTGATGGCGGACAAGATCAATGTGCCGGTAGCAGTGTTGTTTTACGTGCTGTATGCGGTGGGTCTGGTGATCTTTGCCGTGTCTCCGCACACCGGCGGTTACGGCTGGGGCAAGACGGCCACGATGGCGGCGCTATTCGGATTCTTCGCCTACGCCACGTATGACCTGACCAACTTGTCCACTCTGAAGGGTTGGCCACTGGGCTTGTCGCTGATCGACATAGCGTGGGGTATGTTTGTCAGCACTGCGGCGGCGTGTGCAGGAAAGGCTTCCCTCGATTGGATGGGCAACACTTAAACCCTACGCAGAACATAAACAAAATGCCGTTACCCCCATCACTGCCCCGAATACCCATTGAGAAATCTGCCCAACTGTGGGCTATGTTGCGCCAAGTTTTCGCAGCCTGGTCTGACGACTACGTGCCCAGCATGGGGGCGGCGCTGGCGTATTACACGATGTTCTCTCTAGCCCCACTGTTGCTGATTGTGATTGCTGTCGCGGGGCTGGTGTTTGGTCAAGACGCGGCACGTGGCGAAATAGAGGCGCAGTTGCGCGCGTTAATGGGCGAAGGCAGCGCAATAGCAGTTCAGGAGCTACTCAAAAGCGTGCGCGAACCAGCATCAAGCATAGCGGCCACGGTCGTGGGTGTTGTGCTGTTGCTGGTGGGAGCGACATCGGTTTTTGGCGAGCTGCAAGACACGCTGAACCGGATCTGGAAAGCGCCCGTGCGCAGCAAGGTGGGCGGCTGGATCAAACTGATCCGCTCAAGAATGCTGTCGTTTGGCATGATCATGGCGCTGGGCTTCTTGCTGGTCGTCTCGTTGGTGCTCAGCGCAGCGCTGTCCGTAGCGGGCCGGTGGTGGGGTCCGGCTTTTGGCGATTGGGCGCTATTGGCTTCGGTAGCCAATTCGCTGAGCAGCTTCTTTGTCGTGGCCGCCATGTTTGCGTTCATCTACAAGGTTATGCCCAATGTGCACGTGCAGTGGAGCGATGTGTGGGTCGGTGCGCTGGTCACCGCCATGCTCTTCGCGGCTGGCAAATACCTGATCGGGTTGTACATAGGCCACAGCGGCGTGGTCTCGGGCTTTGGTGCCGCAGGGTCGCTGGTGGTCGTAATGCTATGGGTTTATTACTCGGCGCAGATCTTTTTGATGGGTGCGGAGTTCACCTGGATTTATGCCAATACGTTTGGCTCGCGTAGCGGGGTTGCCAAGCCCGACAGCACAGGGTTGGAAGGGATTATTATTGCTACGACGCTACAAAATCAATAGCTTCTAACGCATATTCCACGAGGGCTACCGGCCGAAATAGTCAATAAGCCACCGACCGGCAAACCACGCACCCAACAACCACAGGATCACGAAGCAGGCTGCAGCGGTGTAACTAACCGGTTTGTTGGCGGCTTGCACGGCTTTGGCCCGCGCAGCCTCCAAAACTTCTGGCGGCGTGAGCCAGATCACCAAGGCCAGACCCAACGGCACGATCACCAAGTCATCCAGATACCCAATGACCGGGATGAAATCGGGGATGAGGTCAATGGGGCTGAACGCATACGCAGCCACCAGCAGGGCCAGCAGGCGCACAAGTGTTGGCGTGCGGGGGTCACGCGCCGCGTAGTACACGGTTAGCGCGTGCTGCTTGAGCTGCCTGGCCTGGGCTTTGAGGGTGGCGAACATGGGGTTTTCAGTACTCTTTAAACGCTACAACAATCGTAGCGCCAAAGGCATATCGCACGAGGGCTAGCGGCTGATTTCTCATAAGGCTTCGTCACCAAACGGCCTGCAAACCACCCTGCACCACCCGGTACCCCCGCGTCCCCATGGCCCGTGCCTCGGCCTCGTCATGCGTGACCAGCACGGTGGCCATATTGAACTCGGCAATGCGTTGTCGGAACTCTTCGCGCAGTTGCAAACGCATTTCGGCGTCCAGCGCGGAGAACGGTTCGTCCAGCAACAGGACGCGCGGGCGCGTGATCAGAGCGCGGGCCAAGGCCACGCGTTGCTGTTCGCCGCCGGATAGTTGTGTCACGCGTGCGCGCGCAAAGTCTTGCAGGCCGAAACGCTCTAGCAGGGCGCAGGCCTGGGTGCGTGCGTCCGCCTTGCGCAGGCCCTGCTCCACCAAACCAAAAGCTACGTTGTCTTGCACATTCAGGTGAGGGAACAGCGCAAAGTCCTGGAACATCAGCGCGAAACGGCGGCGCTCGGGGGGTAGATGGGTGATGTCTTGGTCGTCAAACATCACACGGCCAGCATCTGCAGGCTCCAGACCCGCAACGATCTTCAGCAAGGTGCTCTTGCCGCTGCCGGACGCCCCGAGGATCGCCACCGTCTCGCCGGACGCTACGCGCAGGCTCACGTCGCGCAGCAATACGCGCGACCGCCAGTCTTTGGAAATGGTGTGTAACTCAAGCATGGAAAAAATCCTTGACACGGGTGCCGGCGGTATCACTGCGGGTGGACGTTACACGCCTGTCGGTGGGTACAGGTGCGGCCCATTCGATCAATACAAATGCCAATAAGGCCAACGCCATCAACAGGCACGACAGCACCAGCGCCGCATCGCGGTTGGTGGCGCCGGGGCGGCCCAGGTATTCATACACCAGTGTGGTCAGCGTGGCCCACTCGGGGCGGGATAAAAACAGTGTGACGGCAAATTCGCCCACGGCGGTAGCCGCAGCAAACGCCATACCACGGCGCAGCGCCGGGCGCAGCAGCGGCAGCGTCACGCGCCAGAACACGTGCCAGGGCGTGGCGCCCAAAGTGCGTGCGGCCTGGTCCAGGTGCGCGGGCATGCTGTCCAGCCCCGCAGCGATGGACTTGGCGACAAACGGATAGGCCAGCAAAGCATAGGCGCAGACCAACAACCCGAAGCTGGCCGTCCACGTCGGATACAGCAGCAGCAGACCGAAGGCCACCATGACCGGTGACACGACAAACGGCAAAAACACCAGCGTGCGCAACAGCAAAGACCTGCGCGCCGCCAGGGCGTGGGCCAGGCCCAGCGCGGTGGCGAGCACCACGGCCAACACGGTGAAGCGCAAACTGTTCCATAGCGCGGCCAGCGTCGCGCCATCCCACAGCACGGTCCAGGCCGATGCGCCCGCAGTCAACGCGCGCCACACAATGGCCAACAGCGGTGCCGCGCAGAACAACGCCAACACCAGCAGCGCCGCCCACAGGCTAACCCACTGGTGCGCACCAAGTGGCCGGCGCCGGGTGATGGTGTCCGCGCGCACCGGTGCGGACAGGCGCCGCTCCATGACGGCGTAGGCCAACGCGACCAGACCCGTCAGCGTCAGCATCCACAGCGCCAATGACGCAGCCTGCGCCAATTGCAGCTCGTGCGCGACCAGCGTGTAGATTTCCACCTCCACCGTCGCGTATTCCTGCCCACCCAGCACCAAAGCCAGGCCAAACCCGCAGGCGCAGTACAAGAACACCAGGCACATGCTTGAAGCCAACCAAGGCGCAATGGCCGGCCATTCAATTCGCACAAACACCCGCCACGGCGTGGCACCCAGTGTGCGTGCGGCGGCGACGCGGGATGCACTGACCGAGCCCAGTGCCTCGGTGGCGGTGCGCACGACCAGGCACAGGTTAAAAAACAAATTTCCGTAGATTAGCAGCCATGGGCCGCCCTGCAAATCTGGACCACCCCAGGCATGCAGCACACCCTGCGGCCCCAGAAGCGCCAGCACACCCATGGCCGCCACCAGCGTGGGCACCACAAAAGGCAGCATCAGCGCGCGCAACACCAGCGTGCGCCCGGTAAAGTCAAAACGGGCCAACACCCAGGCCACCGGCAGGCCCAGGCCCAGCGCTATCACGCAGCAGACTGTCGCCTGCACAAAGGACCACGCCAAACGCCAACGCAAGTAGGGGTCTTGCAACGGCTGCCAGATCGACAGTTGCCCCCCTTCCAGCAGCAAACGCAGCGCCGGGGCCAACAGCACGATCACCAAAAAGGCCAGCGGAAAAGCCGCCAAAGTCAGGCGTGCGCGTGTCGTCATGTTGGGTTAGGTGGAGTCAAGGTAACGGCCGACCGCACAGCAGTTTTATTTCAGCACCACTTTGATCCAGCGCTGCACCCACTCGGCATTTTTTTCGGCAATAGCTTGTGCGCTGGGGCTGTCATGGCTTGTCGGCTCAACGGCGTGGCGCAGGGCTTCTGCGCGTGGCACCAATGCATCGGCGGGGAACATCCACATCTCGGTTTGCAGGCCTTGTTGCACAGCGGGTGAACGCAAGAACGCGATGAACTTGGCGGCGGCGGCGCGCTCTTTGCCGCCTTTGACCAGGGCCACGCCCTCCACTTGGCGAAACACGCCGCCGGGCAGCGACAGGCTGGCGGTGGGCGGCTCGCCGAGCTTGGTCTTGCTGTAAAACAATTCGGCCGCAGGGCTGCTGGCATAACTGACCACCAGCGGCTGCGCGCCGCCGCTGTGCGTGAATTCGGTGTAATAGGCCTCGCTCCACCCCTTGGCCACTTTGAGGCCGTTGGCCCGCATCCGTGCCCACCATGCGAAGGCTTTGTCTTCGCCCATGGCGCCTATGGTGGCCAACATAAAGGCATTGCCCGGGCTGGACGTGGCCGGGTTTTGCACCACCAGCAGCCTGGCATAGGCAGGCTGGGCCAAGTCATCCAATGACCGGGGTAAGGACAGTCCCTTTTTGGCAAACCAAGCCTTGTCGTAGTTGAGGGTGACGTAGCCGTAGTCCACTGGCACGAGGCCCGGGGGCAAGGTGACGGTGGCGGCTGCATTGCCGGTCGGTTTGGCCGACGGTGATGGCGCATCGTAGGCATCCAGCACCTGCGCGCCCTGCGCCTTGGCGGCCAGCACGTTGTCGATGCCAAACACCACGTCGGCGATCGGGTTGGCACGGGTCAGTATCAGCTTGTTAAGCATCTCACCCGCATCACCTGCCTTGGTGATGCGCAGCGTGACACCAGCCTCTTTTTCAAACTGGGCCAGCAAAGGCTTGGGCAGCGCGAATGATGCATGGGTCAGCACGCGCAATTCGGCGGCTCGCGCAGCGCCACAGACCAAGACCAGCAACAGGCCGAGCGTGACCAAGGCTTTCAACGATTCAATCCGGTGCTTCATGCGGTTCTAACTTTCTTCTTCCATACGGTGCAGTGGGTTGCAGAGCTTACAGGCGGGTGGGACATTCTGCGGGTTCTGCAGATCAGCCTTCATCCACCAGATCCGTCACCATGCCCCACTTCGCAAACTCAGGCGTGAAGTCCGCCAGGGCATGCAGGCCCACGCAGGCGTACGCGCCACAGTCCATGGGCTCGCCGCGGGCCAAACGCCGGGCCAGCAGGACGGCCGCCATGCAGGGTATCTCCGGGCCGTGGCCATCGCCGGCGGCAATATGCCATGCGCGTTTGGCAGGTTTGCCACGCGCATCCATACCCACCACACGCACCACCATGCCACCCAGAGCTGAGCCGAGCGGATCAAACAAGGTGGCACCGGCATTCAGCACACCGGCCCAAGCAGACGGGTTCTTCAATAGCCGCCTATGCCGCAGCCAGGCCAGCAATGCAAACCCGCGCTGCGCCAGCCCAACTTCCAGCGCAGCCGTAAAGTCCATACGGTCACGCACCTGGTAGTGGGCGGGGAACAGCTCCAGGTCCGGTATATCGCACAGCGCGCCCAAGCGAGGCCGTAAACGCAGAAACTCGACGCGCCGGGGTGCGGCCCAGCCGACGCGGGTCTGCCACCGCCCGCCGTTCCACATTTTTACTGGGCCGCCGCAATAACTCAGTACGGCGCGCAAGGTTGCCACACCACGCGGCGCGGTTTGGGCCGGTGCAATGCAGATGTCGATAGTGTCCAGCCGCTGCCAACCCGCGCACAGTGCATCGACTACGGCCGACGACAGAGCAGGCACTGTGCTGGCGCCAGTGATGGCAATGCGGTCCGTATCCACAAAGGCGTTATGCAATGTGCGGGGAAAATCGCACACAAAACGCCGACCATCGGCCAGGTCAATGTAATGCACACCAGCCTTGGCACAGGCCTGAGCCACTGCATAGTCTTGCCCCTGAAATGGCCCTGCCGTATGGACCAGTAGGCCCACTCCAAGGTCTTGCAACGTCTGCGCAAAGCTGGTGCTGCGCATGTCCACCGCCACGCCCTGGGCACCGGGCAGCGTGGCCACAAAGGCGGCAGCGCGCTGGCCATCGCGCCCGGCCACCAGCAGTTGGATGCGTGCATCGCCGGCCAGGGCGCGGCTGATGCGTGCACCAAAATTCCCATACCCCCCAAGCACCATGACTTTCATCGCCGTATTGTCCTGCATCACAATCACGCCATGTATTCACCACTAGGGCCTTTGCTGATCACCTTCTCGTGGCAAGAGCTGCGCAAGCACCCATGGCGCAATGCTGCGGCCGTGGTGTCGGTGATGCTGGGTGTGGCGCTGGCGTTTGCAGTGCACCTGATCAATGCATCGGCGCTGGACGAGTTTGCGCAGGCCGTGCGCTCGGTGGGAGGCCAACCCGACCTGGAGCTGCGCGCGCGCACCGGCGCCACGGCGGGTATTGACGATGTGCTGTTGGCACGCATGACCAGCAATCCCGACGTGGCGCTGGCCAGTCCGGTGCTGGAGCTCAGCGGGTATGCGCTGAATGCTGCAGGTGCACCCGCATCAAGCAAGTCCAACGAATCTCCCCGTGTGCTGCTGCGCATGGTGGGGGTGGACGCCCTGCAAGTGGGGCAACTCAACCCCGACCTGATCCCCCTGCCCTCGTTCACGGCCGACCGGTTGGATATTTTTGCGCCTGACACGGTGTTTTTGAACGCCAGCGCGCACAGCCGCATCCCCGGCGACACAGTGCAATTGCAATGGGGTTTGCAGATCAAGACGCTGCGGGTGGCGGGCACGGTACGCGCAGCAGGCCCACCGCTGGCAGTGATGGACATTGCCGCAGCCCAGGACCTGTTTGAAAAAGCCGGCCGCCTGACCCGCCTGGACCTGCGCCTGCGCGCGGGGGTCGACCGCAAGGCCTTTGTCCGCGCAGTGCAGGCCGCGCCCGACTGGCCGGCTACGGCCCAGCTAGTGGAACCTGGCGACACGCT
Organism: Rhodoferax sp.; assembly: GCF_025356155.1. GTDB lineage: Bacteria > Pseudomonadota > Gammaproteobacteria > Burkholderiales > Burkholderiaceae_C > Allorhodoferax. The sequence continues at coordinate 26,986 of NZ_JANXUQ010000156.1, forward strand.
GGAGCGCATGTCCACGCTATCGCGTGCCTACCGGGTCAATCTGACGGTACTGGCGCTGGTTGCGCTGTTCACCGGGGGATTTTTGGTGTTCTCGGTGCTGGCGCTGAGTGTGAGTCGGCGTGCGCCGCAGTTGGCGTTGCTGGGCGTTTTGGGGCTCACCGGCAGGCAGCGCCTGTACTTGGTGCTGCTGGAAGCGCTGGCGCTGGGCCTGGTCGGTAGCGCTCTGGGGATCGCACTGGGTACCGGCCTGGCGGCGCTCGCCTTGCGGCTGTTGGGGGGCGATCTGGGCGGGGGTTATTTTCCGGGCGGCACACCGGCCTTGCAGTGGAGTCCGCTAGCGGCGGTAGTGTTTGCGACATTGGGAATTGCCGCCGCGCTGGTGGGCGCCTGGTGGCCGGCGCGCTGGGCGCAGGGGTTGCCTGCGGCGCAAACGTTGAAAGGTTTGGGCACGGTCCAAAACGCCCAAAACCATGCCCAATTGGCTATCGGCTTGCTCATTGCCGGTGGCATGCTGGCGCTGATGCCGCCGGTCTGGGGCGTGCCATTGGCCGCCTATGCCAGCGTGGGCCTGATTCTGGTGGGCGGCATTGCCGGCCTGCCCTGGCTGGTGGGGGTCGTGTTAGATCGCGTAGCGCCGCTGGTCGCACGCCAGGCCCTGCCGCTGTTGGCCGTGGAGCGCGCGCGCCGGGTGCGTGGCAGTGCGGCCGTGGCGGTGAGCGGCGTGGTGGCATCGCTGAGCCTGGCTGTAGCCTTGACGGTGATGGTAGCCAGCTTCAGAACGTCGGTGACGCAGTGGCTGGACACGGTGTTGCCCGCCGCGCTCTACGTGCGCAGCGCCAGCGGCGCCAGCACGCAAGACACAGCCTACTTCGAACCCGCCTTTGTGCAGGCCGCGGCCCGCCTGCCCGGTGTGCAACGGCTTGCCACACAGCGCAACCAGCAGTTCCTGCCCGACCCGGCGCAGCCCGCAGTTGCGCTGATCGCCCGGCCGCTGGGAACAGAGACAGGCCCAACGCATGGGCTACCGCTGATCGGCGACGCACTGCCCGTTCCAGCAGGGCAGATCGGCATCTATGTCAGCGAGGCTATGGTCGACCTGCACGGTGCCCGTCCAGGCACGGTTTACGCTCCCTTGTCTGAACACTTTAGGGCGCTAGCCCTCGTAAAACCTGGGCAAGCAGCTACTTTTTTTGTAGCAGGCGCGTGGCGCGACTATGCCCGCCAGTTTGGCACCATTGCCATGGACCAAGCCGACTTTGAGCGCCTGAGCGGAGATACCCGCGTCAACGATCTGGCGCTGTGGCTGGAGCCCGACGCCGACCTGCCGGCATTGGAGCAGCGGCTGCGCGAACTGGCCGATGCGCAGGCGCACACGCCGGGTGGCGAAGCGGGCCGACTGATGGACTTCGGCTCGGCCCGCGAGATACGTGCCACCACACTGCGGATTTTTGACCGCAGCTTTGCCGTCACCTACTGGCTTCAGGCGGTCGCCATCGGCATCGGGTTGTTTGGCGTGGCCGCGTCCTTCAGTGCCCAGGTGCTGGCACGGCGCAAGGAATTTGGCCTGCTGGTGCACCTGGGCTTGACGCGCCGCCAGGTGCTGCGTGTGGTGGCCGCCGAGGGCATGGCATGGACCACACTGGGCGCCATAGCCGGCATGGGGCTTGGGCTAGCGGTGTCCGTGGTACTGGTGCACGTGGTCAACCCGCAGAGTTTTCACTGGAGCATGGAGTTGAGCTTGCCTACGCTGCGTCTGCTGGCGCTGGCCGCGTCCGTCGTGATCGCTGGCACACTGACGGCCTGGCTGGCCGGGCGTGCGGCGGCCGGGCGTGACGCCGTATTGGCGGTGAAGGAAGATTGGTAGACGGCACATATGTCCACACTGTTCGAATTTTTGCCCATCGGTGCTTACCGTACCAACCCCAGCGGCGCGGTGCTGCGCGCCAACTCGGCGCTGGTGCGCATGAACGGTTACGAAACAGAAGCCCAATGGCTTGAGGCCATCAACACCGATTCCGACGCGTGGTACGTGGACCCGCGGCGGCGCAAGGAATTGCGCGAGATGCTGGACCGTGATGGCGCCATCATCAACTTTGTGTCCGAAGTGCAGAGCCCACGGCGCAGCGGCCAGATTTGGGTGCGCGAGGCGGCACACGCGGTGCGCGATGCCGACGGCACCCTGCTCTACTACGAAGGCACAATAGAAGATATCACCGCCAACCATCTGGCACAGTTGGCGCTGACACAAAGTGAAGAGCGTTGGAAGCTGGCGCTGGAGAGCACCGGCGACGGCGTGTGGGACTGGTATGTGCAGACCGGGGTAGAGTTCTACTCGCGCCGCTGCAAAGAGATCTATGGTTTTGCCGAAGACGAGGTGGCGGACCGGTCCGACGCGCTGGATGGGCGCACCCATCCCGATGACGTAGCCCAAATGCAGCGCGACCGCGAGACCCATTTCACGGGTAAGGCCGAAACCTATACCAACGAGCATCGCATTTTGTGCAAGGACGGCAGTTGGAAATGGGTGCTGACCCGTGGCATGGTCATCAGCCGCGATGCACAGGGCCAGCCCCTGCGAATGATTGGCACACACACCGACATCTCAGCCCGCAAGGAGGCAGAAGCGCAAGTCTGGAAGCAGGCCCACTTTGACGCACTGACCGGCCTGCCCAACCGGCGCATGCTGCGCCAGCGGCTGGACAACGCCATACGCCGCAGCCAGCAGTCCAACCAGCAACTTGCGATTCTGTTCGTTGACCTGGACCACTTCAAAGAGGTGAACGACACACTGGGCCATGACAACGGCGACTTGCTGCTGGTGCAGGCAGCGCAGCGCATTTTTGACTGTGTGGGCGTGAACGACACCGTGGCGCGTATGGGGGGTGATGAGTTCACCGTGGTGCTGTGTGAGGCGCAAGGCAGTGAGCAGGTTGAGGCCATCTTGCACAGGATGCTGGGTAGCCTGGCAAGCGCCTTCCCACTGGGCGCCGAGCAGGTTTTTGTATCGGCCAGCATTGGTGTCGCCCTGTATCCGCAAAACGCAACACTGGTGGAAGAGTTGCTCAAGCATGCCGATCAGGCCTTGTATGTGGCCAAGGGCGGCGGGCGCAACCGCTTCAGCTTCTTTACGCCGTCGATGCAGGAAACCGCACAATTGCGTGCCCGCCTGGCGGCCGACCTGCGCCTGGCTTTGTCGCAGCAGCAATTTGAATTGGTGTATCAGCCCATCGTGCATTTAGCGAGTGGCGGTGTGCACAAAGCGGAGGCGCTGCTGCGCTGGCACCACCCGCAACGGGGTGCGGTAAGCCCCGCGCAGTTCATACCGATTGCAGAGTCCACCGGGCTGATCATCGCTATCGGTGAATGGGTATTCCAACAAGCGGCGCAGCAGGTGGCGCAGTGGCGCACGCGGTATGGGGTCGACTTCCAGATCAGCGTGAACAAATCGCCAGTGCAATTTCACCGACCAGACAAAAACCAACAAACCTGGGGTGCGCAATTGCAGTCCATGGGTTTGGATGGCACCAGCATCGCCGTGGAAATCACAGAAGGCTTGTTGCTCGATACCAATGACGATGTAGCTCAGCAACTGCACACACTGAGGGCTGCGGGCATTGCCATCTCGTTGGACGATTTTGGAACGGGTTACTCGTCGCTGACGTACCTGCAAAGAATCGATATCGACTTCATCAAGATCGACCAATCCTTTGTGTGCAATCTCAAACCCGCGTCCACCGATCTGGCGGTGTGCAAGGCCATCATCCTGCTGGCCCATGATCTGGGCATGCGAGTCGTAGCCGAGGGCGTGGAGACAGCCGAGCAACGCGATTTACTAGTGGCCGCAGGTTGTGATTTTGGCCAGGGTTATCTGTTTGCCAGGCCCATGGCAGTTGCGGCGTTTGAAGACTACATGGGCCGCACACCATGAACCCGTTGGTACACGTTAACCAAGCCCTGCGGCGCCGCCGCTTTCTGGGCGCGGCCGCAGGTGCGGGCCTGGCGTGGCACACGCAGGCCTGGGCGCAGTCGGATACGAGTCTGTCGTTTCCCCGCGACGCGGGCGCGCACCCCGACTTTGCAACCGAGTGGTGGTACGTCACCGGCTACATCCATGCTGAAGGCTCGACGCCGGATGCCAATCCGGAATTTGGTTTTCAGGTCACATTTTTTCGCAGCAGGGTCGCCAAAACGCAGGGCATGAAATCCCATCTGGCAGCGCGGCAGCTGATATTTGCCCATGCCGCGTTGACTGACATCAGCGGCAAGAAGCTGTGGCATGACCAGCGCATCGCCCGTGCCTCGGGTGCCGAGCCCGGTCAGAACCCGCTGGACACGGCATCTGCCAGCCTGCAAGACACCAGCATTGCGCTGCGCGACTGGTCGCTGCAGCGCCAGGGTGGTGATCTGCGTGCACAACTCGTCGCTGCCGATTTTTCGTTGGCGCTGACCTTGCGCGCCAGCCAGCCAGTATTGCTACAGGGTGATCGCGGTTTGTCCCGCAAGGGGCCGGACCCAACGCAAACCAGCTATTACTACAGCCTGCCGCATCTGCAGGTTAGCGGTGAACTCGTGTTGCAAGGCAAACGACACGTGGTAGGCGATGGAAGCACCGCGTGGCTGGACCATGAGTGGAGCAAGGAGATGCTGCCCCCACAGGCCGCAGGCTGGGACTGGATCGGCATCAATCTGCTGGACGGCGGCGCGTTGACGGCATTTCGCGTGCGCGACAACAGCGGCGGCGCGCTGTGGGACGGCGGCTCGTACCGGGCCAAGGGCAAGCTGTTCAACTTCCAGCGCGGCGAAGTCGTGTTCCAACCGCTGCGCGTGTGGAAAAGCCCGCTGAGCCGCGCCAGCTACCCGGTCGAATGGCTGGTGCGCACCCCGGCGGACTTCTACACTGTGCGCGCCATGCTGGACAACCAAGAGCTGGACAGCCGCTCGTCCACCGGTGCCATCTACTGGGAAGGTCTGTGTGAGGTGTGGGACAGCAACCGCAAACTGGTGGGCCGCGGCTACCTGGAGATGACGGGCTACGCCGCGCCAATTCGAATGTGAAAATTCGTCGTGGAAAGCAAAAAACCCGCACGGGGCGGGCTTTTCGGGGGCAGCGGATGCGCGCTTATTTGAGGGACAGAACCCAGGCCACCAGTTTCTTGGCTTCGGCATCGTTGACCTGTGCGTTGGCGGGCATGGGAACCGGGCCCCACACGCCAGAGCCACCCTTGATCACCTTGGCAGCCAACATGTCCGGGGCCTTGGCATCACCAGCGTACTTTTTGGCAACGTCTTTGTAGGCGGGGCCGACCACTTTTTTGTCAATCGCGTGGCAGGCCATGCAGTTTTTGGCCTTGGCCAGAGCCTCGTCCGCAAACGCGGGAGCGGTCACCGCAACACCGACTACGACCGACAAAACAGCCAAAATAATACGTTTCATGTTCTCTCCTCTGGGTTGGTTGCGTGCATTTTTGTATGCGTTGCAGCCCTTGAACGGGGCTGAGGCGACTTTGGTTGACTGCGGACGCCTGTAAAGAATAGCAGATGCACACTGGCTGCGCTTGCACTGCGGCCTATCATCAGGGGATTCGATCAACGCTTGTCTCCTGAGCTTGACGCCCTAAATACCGCTCCATGACCACAGAACGCCCCAAATCACAAAACCCCAAGTCACTGTCGGGCTTGCTTCCGTTTCTCCACCCCTACCGCGGGCGTATTGCTCTGGCCTTTGTATTCCTGGTGCTCGCCGCCATGGCGACACTGGCCTTCCCTCTGGCACTGCGCAGTCTGATCGATGGCGGACTGGTAAAGGGCGACAAAGGCGAGCAGATCATGGCCATGCGAGAGCACTTTGCGCTGCTGTTTGGGGTGGCTGTCGCCTTGGGGCTATCGTCTGCGGCACGCTTTTACATGGTGAGCTGGTTGGGCGAGCGGGTCACGGCTGACCTGCGCAATGCGGTTTACGGACACGTGCTGAAGCAAAGCCCGGAGTTTTTCGAGACCACGCAAACCGGTGAAGTCTTGTCGCGCCTGAGCGCCGACACCACGCTGGTGCAAACCGTGGTCGGCTCCTCGCTGAGCATGGGTCTTCGCAACCTGGTCATGGGTGTGGGTGCCTTGGGCATTCTGGTGTGGACCAACCCGTATGTGATGTTCCAGGTGCTGGGCGTGCTGGTGCTGATCGTGCTGCCCAGCGTATGGTTTGGTCGCCGGGTGCGCAAGCTCTCGCGGGCCAGCCAAGACCGGATTGCCGATTCGAGTTCCATCGCTGCGGAGATTCTGAACGCCATTCCCGTGGTACAGAGCTATACGGCTGAAGGTCGCGAGACCGAGCGCTTCACCATCTCCACCGACAACGCATTTGATACTGCCGTGCGCCGTTCCAAGGCGCGCTCGGTGCTGGTGGCCTTCATCATCATTGCGACGTCAGCGGCGCTGCTGTGGGGCCTGTTCCAGGGCACGCAGGCAGTGGTGGCGGGCCGCATCACCGCCGGGCATCTGGGGCAGACGGTGGTCTATGTCATCATTCTGGCCAGCGCCTTTGCAATCCTGGGCGAGGTGTACGGCGACTTGCTGCGCGCGGCGGGCGCGACCGAGCGTTTGATGGAGCTGCTGGAGACGCAATCACCCATCGTCTCACCAAAGAATCCGGCGCTAGCCCTCGTCCCTGTTGCAGGTAGCGCTATCAAATTTGAAGCAATCACCTTCAACTACCCGTCCAGGCCGCAGCAGAAAGCATTGGCGGACTTTTCACTGGATATCCAACCGGGCCAGACGGTGGCCATCGTCGGCCCCAGCGGTGCGGGCAAGAGCACCGTGTTCCAGTTGCTGCTGCGCTTCTACGACCCCGCACAGGGGCGCATCGTGCTGGATGGCACCAGCACCCGCGAGATGTCACTGGAGGCCTTGCGCCAGCGCATTGGCATCGTGCCGCAAGACGCGGTCATCTTCTCCAACAGCGCGATAGAGAATATTCGTTATGGCAAACCCACGGCGTCGGACGACGAGGTAAAGGCTGCCGCCAAGGCCGCGTTCGCGGACGAATTCATCAGCGAACTGCCCGAGGGTTACAGCACCTTTTTGGGCGAACGCGGCCTGCGCCTGTCCGGCGGACAGCGCCAGCGCATCGCCATTGCACGCGCCATGCTGAAAAACCCGCCACTGCTGCTGCTGGACGAAGCCACCAGTGCATTGGATGCTGAAAGCGAGCGCATGGTGCAGGCCGCGCTGGAATCCGCGATGCGCGACCGGACCACGCTCGTCATTGCCCACCGGCTGGCGACCGTGCAAAAGGCCGACCTGATCGTGGTGCTGGACCATGGACGGCTGGTGGAGCAAGGTACACACGCCGAACTGGTGACACAGGGTGGTGTCTATGCAGGTCTGGCGGCGTTGCAGTTCAACGCTTGATGGGGTCCTCACTGCTTGGGACGGCGCGCAAACCGGGGTTGAATTTGGTGCACCGCAATCGTAGAATGGGTTAATTCACACTGGGAGTTCGTTATGGATGTCCATTCAGTCAATAAGCCTTCTGTTCAACCAGCTCCCGCACCCAAGCGCACGGCTGAGGCCCGCCCCGCGCCGGTTCGGGAAAACAAGCCCCACGAGAACGAAGCAGCCAACAAGACCGCCCAGGCGCAGCAAACCAAGCCCGTGGTCAACACGCAAGGCCAGGTCACGGGGCGCCACCTGAACGTCACCGCCTAACAGCCCTCCCGTTCCGGAGTTTTGGCCATGGTTGCCATCACCGCCACCAACAGCGCAACGCCGTCCCTCCAGGCAAGTGTGGGGCGCGTTCGGCTTGAGCAGGCGCGCCGCGAGGCGGACCAGGCGCAAGCCAATGCCCGGGATCTGCGCGCCCAGGCCGACAACGCCGAACAACAAGCCCAAAGCAGTCAAGAGAAGGTGCGCAAAGTCGCAGCGAGCGACCAGCGCACGGAGTCCACCTACTCCGCCCCTAGCAGCGCCAGCACGTCGGAAGTACCCGCCCATGTGCAGAACCTGATTGAGAAAATTTACGCCGCTACCAGTGAACAGCGCGCTCAAAGTGGCAACCCATTGAAGACCGATGCCCACGCAGCGCCGGTTGTCAACACGCAGGGCCAGGCAACTGGGCGCATTGTCAATATCAGCGCTTAAAGCCCGCGCTGACGCAGTTATTGCAATGGGCCTTTGAGGCTCTGTGGCAAAGGAAAAGACAGCACTTCAATTCCTTCGTCTGCCAACGCATGGGTTTCGTCTAGTGTGGCTGTGCCGCGTATGCCCGCCGCCTTTTTTTCGCCATAGTGCATCTTGCGGGCCTCTTCGGCAAACTGGTCGCCCACGTCGGTGGTTTCGGCCAGCACGCGCCGCGCTAGCGCCAACAGTGCATCCACCGGTACGGGGCTTTGCGCGGGCGGCTCAACTACATTCTGGCCCTCGTCCTTGCGTTCATGGGGTTCAGCGCGAATACCCGATAGCGACAGGCGCGGTGCACTCAATTTCTTGACGACGGAAGGATCCCCACAGACCGGGCATTGCACCAGGGACCGCTGGCTCTGATTCACAAAATCGGCTTCGGATGCAAACCAGCCCTCAAAGACGTGGCCCAAGGCGCATTGCAGATCCAGGACTTTCATGGCTTGGAGCTTAGGCTTTACTTGGGGGCCGCGGTCGTTGCTTGCCAGTCCAGCGACCAGTCACCACCGAGCACATTTTGCAACCACAGGGTGCCGGTCAACGTCTTGGCATCGGTTACGGTGCCGTCTGCACACCAACCAATCAATTCGGTGGGCGTAGCGGTAAACACATCCAGAAATTCGCCAGTGTCCAGATGGCGTTCGCCCAGGGTCAGGCCACGGGCAAACCAGATATCGATGTGTTCGGTGGAATAGGCAATCGTTGGATGCAACTGCCCGGCGCGCGCCCATTCAGTGGCGCGGTAACCGGTTTCTTCTTGCAGTTCGCGCTGCGCACAGGCCAGGGACGGTTCACCAGCATCCAGCTTTCCGGCCGGAAACTCCACCATGACGCGACCGACGGGATAGCGAAATTGGCGCTCCAATACAACGCGCCAATTGCCTCCGCCATCGTCAAGCATGGGGATGATCATGACAGCGCCAGGGTGAACGACGTATTCGCGCACCGCCGTGCTGCCATCCGGCAAAGTTACCGTGTCTTGCTGCGCATGTAGAAAGTGACCTTGAAAGACCACTTGGCTGGAGCGCTGGATTTCAACCAGGTGTTTCAAGTGCCCAGCATCTGCCGAATGGCATTGCCACACAACAGCAGCAGGCCGCCAGGGAACAGACCCAAAACCAGTACCAAAGCCCCGTTGATGCACAGGACCACGCGCACGTCCAACGGCGCTACCACACTGCTGGCGGTGATGGGTTCGTCAAAGTACATGACCTTAATGACCCGCAGATAGTAGAAGGCACCAATCAGCGACATCAACACCGCAAACACTGCAATGACCATATGGAAGGTTTGACCCGATGCCACCAGCGCCTGCAGCACCGCCAGCTTGGCGTAGAAGCCCACCAACGGAGGAATGCCAGCCAGTGACAACAGGCAAATGGCCATCACACCGGCGTACAAGGGGCTGCGTTGGTTCAATCCTGCCAGATCGGCGATCTCTTCAGTCTCAAAGCCTTCTTGCGATAACAAAAGCAAAATACCGAAGCTGGCCAACGTGGTTAGCACATAGCTGATGACATAAAACATGGCCGAGCTGTAGGCGTTGGCGGTAAAACTCAGCGAATCCCCACTCACCACACCAGACATCACACCCAACAGCACAAAGCCCATTTGCGAGATCGTGGAAAAAGCGAGCATACGCTTGACATTGGTCTGCGCAATGGCGGCCAAGTTACCAACCAACAAGGATCCAACCGCGAGTATCAGCAGCATTTGCTGCCAATCCATAGCCAGGGGCAACATGCCTTCCACCAACAGGCGAATGGTCATTGCAAACGCCGCCAGTTTGGGCGCGCCACCAATCATCAGCGTGATGGCTGTGGGTGCGCCCTGGTACACGTCAGGAATCCACATGTGGAACGGAACCGCGCCAAGCTTGAATGCCAAACCGGCCACCACAAATACCAGACCGAACACAAGTACCTGGTGGCGAATCTGGCCCGAAGCAATGGCTTTGAAGATCGCCGTGATATCCAGTGAGCCGGTCGCGCCATAAATCATGGACATGCCGTACAGCAGGAAGCCCGATGCCATGGCGCCCAGCACGAAGTACTTCATCGCAGCTTCGGTTGCGGTAGCGTTGTCACGGCGCAAGGCCACGAGTGCGTAGCTGGACAGAGTCAACAACTCCAGGCCCATGTAAAGTACCAGCAGGTTGTTACCGGAAATCATGACTGACATGCCCAACAGCGCAAAGACACTGAGCGTAAACAGCTCGCCACCCTTGAGCATGCCACGGTGGGCAGAATACGGGCGGGCATAGACCAGCGTCACCATGACGGCCACGGTTGCAAAACACTTGAGCCAATTGCCCATGGAATCGCTGACCACCATATTGCCAAAGCCATAGTGGGTCGCTCCGCCCAAAGCCAGATTGGCCTGCATCCAGGCCACGACGGCCAGCGTCAGCAAGGTAATTGCGTAGGTGACACCGCGCATCGGTGTTTTGACACCAAGGTCCAGCAATGCGATAACGCAAGCCATAGCCAGCAATATCGCATCGGGGTAAACCGTGATCCAACTGATTGTGTCAATCATCTTTCGTCTCTCAATTCAGTTTGATCAGTTCAACTTGGAAACGGCAACATGCTTGAGCAGCTGCGCAACCGAAACATCCATGACATCGGTAAAGGGCTTGGGGTACACGCCCATCCACAAGACCGCAGCCGCGAGTAAGGCCATCACCAAGAACTCACGGGCGTCTATATCTTTCAATCCCCGCACATCGTCATTGGTAACCGGGCCCAGGTAGACGCGCTTGAACATCCACAAGGTGTAAGCAGCGCCGAAGACCAGTGCAGAAGCCGCGGCAAATCCAATCCAGAAATTGAACTTGACGGCCGCCAGGATCACCATCCACTCGCCAACGAAACCAGCGGTTCCTGGCAGGCCGCAATTGGCCATCGCAAAAAACAGCGCAAAGGCTGCAAACTTGGGCATGGTGTTGACCACGCCACCGTAACTGGCAATCTCACGCGAGTGCACACGGTCATACAACACCCCGATGGACAAGAACATCGCACCCGACACAAAGCCGTGCGCAATCATCTGCACCAGACCGCCGGACATACCAAGGTCAATAAAGATAAAGAAGCCCAGTGTCACAAAACCCATATGCGCAACCGATGAATAGGCCACCAGTTTTTTCATGTCCTGCTGGACCATGGCCACCAAGCCTACGTAGACCACAGCCGTCAGGGACAATGCAATCATCAGCCAAGCCCACTCATGTGCGGCATCGGGGGCAATGGGCAGAGAGAAACGCAGGAAGCCGTAGGCGCCCAATTTCAACATGATCGCGGCCAGCACAGCCGAGCCCCCAGTCGGAGCTTCAACGTGCACATCCGGCAACCAGGTGTGCACCGGCCACATTGGCACTTTGACGGCAAACGCGGCAAAGAAGGCAAAGAACAGCAGTGTCTGGCTGGTGCTGTCCAGGCGCAGTGCATGCCAGGTCGCCAGATCAAAGCTGCCCCCCGATTTGGTATACAAAAAGATCAGGGCCAATAGCATCAGCAGCGAGCCCATCAGCGTGTACAGGAAGAACTTGAAGGCCGCGTAAATCTTGTTCGGCCCACCCCAGATGCCGATGATCAGATACATCGGGATCAGCGTGGCTTCAAAGAACACGTAGAACAGCAGACCGTCCAGCGTCGAGAACACGCCAATCATCAAGCCACTAAGGATCAGGAACGCCGCCATGTACTGATTGACGCGGCGGGTAATGACTTCCCAGCCGGCAATCACCACAACCACATTGATGAACGCGGTCAGCAGCACAAACCACAGAGAAATGCCGTCCACACCCAAATGGTATTTGACGTTGAAACGGTCAATCCAGGCTGCGTTTTCAACAAACTGCATGGCAGCCGTTGAAGTATCAAACTGCGTATACAGCGGAATGGTGACCAGGAAACTGACCACCGCGCCAATCAGGGCCACCCAGCGCACGGCCTTTGCTTGCTCGTCACGCCCCAGCGCCAGCAAAACAAGACCGAACGCAATCGGCGTCCAAATCGCCAGGCTCAACAATCCCATATTCTTCTTCTCCTACTTGAGCCAAACAAAATACGTCATAAGCACAAAAATGCCCAAGATCATGACCAAGGCATAGTGGTACAAGAAGCCGGTCTGCAGTTTGCGCACCGATCCGGAAATCCACCCCACCAGCTTCCAGGAACCGTTTACCACCGCGCCGTCAATGATTGCCTGGTCGCCGACCTTCCACAAGCCGGTACCCAGTGCGCGAGCACCACGGGCCAGGATGTTCTCGTTGATCCAGTCCAGGTAGTACTTGTTTTCAAGCAGGTCGAAAACCGGCATGAACGTGCGCTTGATCGCCGCAGGCCACTCGGGCTTGAGCATGTAGAAAACATAGGACAGCGCCACGCCAGAGGCAGCCAACAAAAGCGGCAGGCTGGTCAGGGAGTGGACGGCCATTTGCCATGGGCCATGGAAATGGTGCTCCAGCTTTTCCATCGCCTCATGCACATGCGCATTTACAAAGATGGAGTCTTTGAAGAAATCCCCAAACAGCATGGGCTCGATCGTCAAGTAGCCGATCAGCACAGAAGGAATCGCCAACAGGACCAACGGCACCGTGACAACCCAAGGAGACTCATGCGGCACATGGTGGTCATCCTGGTGGTGGTGCGGGTCTGGCTCTGCATGCGCGTCATCGTGGTGCGCATCGGGGTTCTGGTCAAAGCGCTCCTTGCCGTGGAACACCAGGAAATACATGCGGAAGGAATAGAAAGCCGTCACAAACACACCGGCGAGCACAGCGAAATGCGCAAAACCTGCACCAGGCAAATGGCTCTCCGCCACAGCTTCAATGATGCTGTCTTTGGAGTAGAAACCGGCAAACAAGGGCGTACCGATCAGCGCCAACGAACCCAACAAGGATGTGATCCAGGTGATGGGCATGTACTTGCGCAGCCCGCCCATCCAGCGGATATCCTGGTTATGGTGGCAGCCCATGATGACGGAGCCGGCTCCGAGGAACAGCAAGGCTTTGAAGAAAGCATGTGTCATCAAATGGAACACTGCGACGGAATAGGCGGAAGCGCCCAGGGCCACGGTCATATAGCCCAGCTGGGACAGCGTGGAATACGCGACCACGCGCTTGATGTCGTTCTGGATGATGCCAAGGAAACCCATGAACAAGGCTGTGATTGAGCCAATCACCATGATGAAACTCAGGGCGGTGTCACTCAGCTCGAACAGTGGCGACATGCGGGCCACCATGAAGATACCGGCAGTCACCATCGTAGCTGCGTGAATCAACGCAGAGATCGGTGTCGGGCCTTCCATGGAATCTGGAAGCCATACATGCAAAGGGAATTGGGCCGACTTGCCCATGGCACCAATGAACAGGCAAATGCAGATGACGGTGATCAACATCCAATCGGTGCCAGGAAGGCTCAGCGCAGCCAGCTCGCCGGATTTTGCGAAAGCTTCGGTGTAGTTCAAGGTGCCGGCATAGGCAGCGATAAGACCAATGCCAAGGATGAAGCCAAAATCACCTACACGGTTGACCAAAAAGGCCTTCATGTTGGCGAAGATCGCCGTTGGCTTGTTGAACCAGAAGCCGATCAGCAGGTAGGACACCAGGCCCACGGCCTCCCAGCCAAAAAACAACTGCAGCATGTTGTTGCTCATGACCAGCATCAACATGGAGAAGGTGAACAGCGAGATGTAAGAGAAGAAACGGTTGTAGCCTTCGTCTTCTTCCATGTAGCCGATGGTGTAGAGGTGCACCATCAAGGAGACGAAGGTGACGACGCACATCATCATCGCGGTCAGGCCATCGATCAGAAAGCCGATCTCCATTTTCAAACCGCCCACGACCATCCACGTGTAGAGGGTTTCGTTCAGGCGGGCACCGTCAAAGGCGACAGCCTTCCAAGTCAACACGGACACAACAAAGGCGATGAACACACCCAGGATGGTGACGGAGTGGCTGGCCCGGCGGCCGATCACGTTGCCACCGAATTGGGTGCCCAACACGCCAGCAACGATGGAGCCCACCAGTGGCGCCAGAGGCACCCACAGCAAAGAGGAAGCAGACAGGGTTTGACTCATATGTTAGACCGCCCGAAGGGCCGCCCCAAGGGCGGGATGCGCCCCCTCGGGGGGCAGCGAATACACGAAGTGAGAAGCGTGGGGGCACATGTAGATTTAACCCTTGAGCGTATTGAGTTCGTCCACACTGATGCTGGACTTGTTGCGGAACAGCAGAACCAGGATCGCCAAGCCAATGGCAGATTCGGCCGCAGCCACTGTCAAGATGAAAAACACAAATATCTGGCCGTGCAAGTCATGCAGGTAATGGGAGAACGCGATAAAGTTTGTATTCACCGCCAGCAGCATCAGCTCAATCGCCATCAGCAACACGATCAGGTTGCGCCGATTCAGGAAAATACCCACAACGGACAACGCAAACAGAATCGCGCCCAGGGAGAGGAAGTGACCGAGTGTCAGGATCATGCTTTTTTCTCCTCCGAAGCTACTGGCGCAGGAGCAGCGACTTGGGTGGCAGCGTACTTGACCACAGAGAGTCTATCCTTCGCCTTGACGCGCACCTGATCCGATACGCTAATAAATTTGGAATCCTTGCGCGCGCGCAGCGTGAGCGCGATCGCGGCGATCATGGCCACCAGCAGAATGGCGGCTGCAATCTCTAAGGGATAGAGGTACTGGGTGTACAACACCTTACCCAGTTCTTTGGTGTTGGACACACCAGCCGCCACCGGCAGAGCAGCGCTGGGATCATCCACTACGCGAAAACCGCCCATCAGCACGGCAGACATTTCAAGCGCAATCACCACACCAACAATGCCAGCGAATGGGAAATGCTTCCAGAACCCGTCGCGCAAGTTCTCCATGTTGACGTCCATCATCATGACCACGAACAAGAACAACACCATCACCGCACCAACATAGACCAGCACCAGGGTGATGGACAGGAATTCCGCCTTGAGCAACATCCAGATCATCGACGCCTGGAAGAACGTCAACACCAAAAACAGTACGGCGTGTATCGGATTGCGGGCCGTGATCACGCGAAATGCTGCAAACAGCATGATCGCGGAAAACACATAAAACAGACCAGTCGTGACACTCATGATTCAAATTCTTTCTTGCGACACGGGTCAGCGGTACTTGGCATCGGTCTGCCGGTTGGCAGCAATCTGGCTCTCGTAGCGGTCGCCCACCGCGAGCAACATGTCCTTGGTGAAGTACAGGTCAGCGCGCGACTCACCGTGGTATTCAAAGATCTGCGTCTCCACAATGGAATCCACCGGGCAGCTTTCTTCGCAGAAGCCGCAGTAGATGCATTTGTTCAGGTCGATGTCATAGCGCGTCGTACGGCGTGAACCGTCGTCACGCATTTCCGACTCAATCGTGATCGCCATCGCGGGGCACACAGCCTCGCACAGCTTGCAGGCGATACAGCGCTCTTCACCATTTTCATAACGGCGCAAAGCATGCAGGCCGCGAAAGCGGGGTGACAACGGGGTCTTTTCTTCCGGGTACTGGAGCGTGACCTTGGGGCGGAAAGCGTAGCGCCCTGTCAGGGCCAAGCCCTTGAACAGTTCCCACATCAAAAAGCTACTGAGGAAATCCTTCAGCGAAAACGCCAACGGCTTTTGGACAACGGTATTTGCAGACATGGATGTGCTCTTACTTCCAAATGTTGTAGGGAGCAGGCAACTGCATCCATGCGCCTACAACGACCAACCAAACCAGTGTTACGGGTATGAATACTTTCCAGCCCAAGCGCATGATCTGGTCATAGCGAAAGCGCGGAAACGTTGCCCGCACCCAAATAAAGAACGACATGAACATGAAGGCCTTGACGCCCAGCCAGATCCAGCCGGGAATCCAGTTCAGCAGCGGTGTGTCGATGGGAGACATCCAGCCGCCAAGGAACAAAAGCGTGCCCAGGAGGGATACCAGATAAAAATTGGCGTATTCGGCCAACTGGAACATGGCGAAAGACATGCCCGAGTACTCGACCATGTGGCCCGCAACAATTTCTGCCTCGCCCTCGACTACGTCAAAAGGATGACGGTTGGTTTCGGCCATGCTCGATATCACATAGACGACAAAAATGGGGAGCAACGGCAACCAATTCCAGGACAGGAAGTTCAATCCCAGATAAGAAAATTGCCCATTTGGAGCGAAAAATTGCCCCTGGCCTTGACCCATCACAATGTCCGTCATGTTCATGCTGGACGACACCATCAGGACAACCACAAAGCAGAAGCCCATTGCGATCTCATAGCTGACCATTTGTGCAGAAGCCCGCATCGCACCCAAAAAAGCGTACTTCGAATTGGAAGCCCAACCGGAAATGATGATTCCGTAAACCTCCATCCCTGCAATTGCCATCAAAAATAGCAGCCCTGCATTGATGTTGGACAAGGCCACTTCAGGGCCAAAGGGAATGACGGTCCACGCAGCCAAGGCTGGCGTAATCGTCATAACGGGACCCAAAAAGTACAGCCCTTTGTTGGCAGCGGTGGGGACCAGGATTTCCTTGGTCATCAGCTTCAAAGCGTCTGCAATAGGCTGTAACAACCCAAAAGGTCCCACGCGATTGGGGCCGTGGCGCACTTGCATATAGCCCAGCAGCTTGCGCTCCCACAGCGTTGTGTAGGCAATAACACCCATGAGCGGAAGTACGATGGCGAGGATTTTCATCAACGCCCAGATGATTGGCCAAGCCAAGCCTGCCCACCACGGCTCAGCAACCAAGCCCAACCCTAAGTTGTAGAGTGTGTCGATCATGCCGACACCTCCTGCCCCGCTTCAGCCCTGGCGCCATTGCGGCCATCTGCTGTCAGTTGCAAAGAAGAGGCGCGCCGCACAATGCTGTCCAACTGGTAAATGCTGGCCACGCAGGGTTCAGCCGAGCCCGTCGCGGTGGCAGGTTGGAACGCACAAGCGTTGTTCAGGCGATTGGCAGGCACTTGCGAGGGCACGCCTCCCTCGTTGTGCGCGTGCATGTGTTGCAAAACCTCTTGTGCGGATTCGAATTCAAAACCTGGCAGACCCAGGATATTGGCCAAGGCGCGCAACACCTTCCAGGCCGGGCGGGTCTCGCCCAAGGGCTTGACGACTGCGTAGAAGCTTTGCACCCTGCCCTCTGCACTGACAAAGGTCCCCGGTGTTTCCGTGAACGGCGCAATGGGCAACAGCACGTCGCTGCATTCCATATTGGCTTTGAACGGGCTCAGGGTAACGACCATCTCACACTGCTTCAGCGCAGAAACAGCGCTGGCACCAGCTGCCGAATCAAACGCAGGCTCGTTGTTCAGCAGGATGGCAGCCTTCAAACCACCAGCCAGCATCTGTCCCGCGTTCAAGCCCTTGGCACCCGGGAGCGCGCCCGCCAACTGCGCGCCAACGGTATTGGCTGCTTCCGTCAGGTAGCCACAGCTGGCACCGGTCTGCGTAGCAATCCAATTCGCCAATGCCAGAATCTGGCTGGCCTGCGCATGGTGCGCCGCAGCGTTGCCCAACAAAATAGCTTTGCGTTCGCCGCCCAACAAGGACTGGGCGGCGTTTTTCGCGGCATCCGTAACCTGGCCAGTCAGTGGCGCGGTAACACCCTTCTCTACTGCAATGGCCGCTGCGATATCGGCCAGAGTTTGAACCCATTGACCTGCAGGCGCCAGCACGCTCTGGCGTACCGGCATACCCCAATCGGTCGCCTTCGCATTGATCACATTGACGACGCATCCGCGTTTGTTGGCCTGGCGAATGCGCTGGGCAAACAACGGATGGTCTTTGCGCAGATTGGATCCTACGACCAGCACACGCTCCAAGTTGGACAGATCCGCTATGGGCATGCCGAGGTAACGAGCACCCTGTTGTCCATTGGCAAACTCTGCGTTGCGCAAACGGTAATCAACGTTCTCGCTACCCAAGCCGCGCACCAAGGCGCCGGCCAAATACAACTCTTCCAGCGTGCTATGCGGGCTCACCAAGGCACCAATGGCGTCGGCACCGTGGGACGCCTTGATGCCCTGCAAGCCATGGGCCACGTATTCCAGGGCGGTCTGCCAGTCAACGCTCTTCCACTCCCCACCCTGCTTGAGCATGGGGGTGGTGAGTCGTTCGGTGCTGTTCAGGGCTTCGTAGGAGAAACGGTCGCGATCGGCGATCCAGCATTCATTGACCGCTTCATTTTCCAGCGGCACAACCCGCATGACGGTGTTGTTCTTGACCTGGATGACCAGATTGGTCCCGGTTGAATCGTGCGGGCTGACGGACTTGCGGCGCGACAGTTCCCAGGTGCGGGCGCTGTAGCGGAAGGGCTTGCTGGTCAATGCGCCTACCGGGCAAATGTCGATCATGTTGCCCGACAGTTCCGAATCCACCGTCAGGCCGACAAAGGATTCGATTTCGGCATGCTCGCCGCGGTGGGACATACCCAGCTCCATGGCACCGGCAACCTCCTGCCCAAAGCGGACGCAGCGTGTGCAGTGGATGCAGCGACTCATCTCTTCCATGGAAATCAGCGGGCCAATATCCTTGTGGAACACAACGCGTTTTTCTTCCTCGTAGCGTGAGGACGATCCACCGTAGCCCACGGCCAAATCCTGCAACTGGCACTCACCGCCCTGGTCGCAAATGGGGCAATCCAACGGATGGTTGATCAGCAAAAATTCCATGACGGACTTCTG
>NZ_JANXUQ010000022.1 GCF_025356155.1 Rhodoferax sp.
GGGAGAACCCTTGGTCAGTTGCGCGAATGGCCATGGGCCTACACCTGTTTCCACGAGGGGATGCGGTTCCCCATCTTGCGGCGGGAGGCTTAACAGGCTGCTGAAATACTTCGCCCGAAGATCTACCTCTGCGCGCATCCAATCGGTTTAGAGACAAAGCAATACTGCCAGCCCTACCCAACAAAACCATGCGCGGAGCCGATACCTTCACCGAGAGCTTATTCACCATGCGCCACTTGGATGACTTCGTTCCGGCGAACCATCCGCTAGGCCCAGTGCGCGGCATGGTCAATCAGGCATTGAAGAACATCGAACCTCTTCTCTCAGGCATGTATGCCACCGACATCAAAGGCGGACGCCCCAGCGTTGCGCCAGAGAAACTGCTGCGCGCCATGCTCCTTCAGATTTTCTACAGCATCCGTTCCGAGCGCATGCTGACGGAGCGAACCCAATACAACCTATTGTTTCGCTGGTTCATAGGCCTGTCCATGGACGACACGGTCTGGGTGCCCTCGGTTTTCACAAAGAACCGTGAACGTCTGATTGAACATGACGGAGTCATTGAACTCTTCAATGAAGTACTGGCCATTGCCAACCAGAACGGATGGCTCTCGGGTGAGCACTTAAGCGTAGACGGCACACTGATTCAGGCCCGGGCCGGACACAAGAGCTTCCGAACAAAAAACGGCAGCGACGATGACACGGGGAACTTCAAGGGCAAGAAGCGCCGCAATGACACCCACGAGTCCACTACCGATGCCGATGTGCGGCTTTACCGCAAGGGCAAGACGGCCAGTGAGCTGCGCTTCATGGGCCACACCTTGAGCGAAAACCGCCACGGGCTGATTGCCAGTGCCGTGGTCACCAAAGCAGACGGGTATGCAGCACGTGAAGCTGCCAAGGTGATGGTCGCCGACGCTAAGCAGGTTGCAGACGAGGAGGACCAAATTACGTTGGGTGCGGACAAGGGCTATGACGCGGCTGAGTTCGTTGAAGCGTTAACGGAGTTGAAGGTACTGCCCCATGTAGCGCAGAACACTGCCAACCGCAAATCAGCGGTGCCTGATCACATTGCTGCCAGTGATGGTTATGTCATCTCGCGGCAAAAGCGCAAGCTCATCGAACAAGGATTTGGCTGGGCCAAATTCGTTGAGCCGATTCGACAGGTGATGGTGCGTGGGTTGGAGAAAGTAGACCAGTTGTTCGTGCTAACGATGGCGGCTTACAACCTCACGCGTATGCGTACCCTGGAACAAATCCGTCTACAAACGACGTAGATGCAGGAAAACGATGCAAAACGACCTCGAAACAACTGGAAATCGCCCCCAAAAGAGTTTTTTCAAATTGCGAAATCAGTCCGGGCAATTCCCCTCACGTGGGTAGCGAGAATCATTTTGTTGACCAGTATTTCAGCAGCCTGTTTAGAGCAATAAAGCGCTAGCCCCCGTAGGCACTGAACAGTTCACTATGAAAATGCAGCACGTGCGCGATGGAAGCATCGGCAAGGCCACCCGTCCGACACGCTGGTGCCGGTGCAGCACAGAATCGGCAGCGTGCTCCGTTCGGCTCAGTGCAGCGCACTGGTTTGCACCACAGGTGCCGCCAGCTCGCGGCCCACGACCGCGCGGGCATACAGATAGCTGTCGCGCGCCCGGTCGCCCAGTCTGTCCAAGTCCACATGCCCTTTGCAGTCGCAGGGGAATGAAAAGGCCCGCCCACTGTGGAACAGTGACTGGAAACGCAGTTCGTACTGGGCGGGCGTTGATGCGTGCATCATGCCTCCCGACGAGCCGCCTCTTCGGTGGCATGCGCGGCCTTCGGGGGCAGTGAACGAACGTGAGCGTGAGGGTGCATCGTATTCTCCTAGCTGTGCTGGAACAATAGATAAAGGCAAAGGCCAGCATGGGGTGAATAGCGCTTGCTATAGGCCGCTGTTCGCGGTTTCAAACCTACAATCATTGGATGTTTGTACACCTGCGCCTGCACACCGAGTTTTCCGTCGTCGATGGAACCAACCGAATCGACGAGGTTGTCGCTGCGGCGGTGGCCGATGGCCAACCCGCCTTGGCCATTACCGACCTCAGCAACCTGTTTGGGGCGATCAAGTTTTACAAGCAGGCGCGTGCCAAGGGCACTAAGCCCATCATTGGTGTAGAGATATTTCTCGAAGGTCTGGGTGGAGACGCCACCGCTCTGTCGCGCATGGTGCTGCTGGTACAAAACAAGCAGGGTTATCTGAACCTGTCGGAGTTGCTGGCCCGCGGTTACACGCAAAACATTGTCAAGAACCAGGCCGTCATCAAACTGGCGTGGTTGCAGGAGTTGAACGAAGGTTTGATTGCGCTGTCTGGTGCGCAGGCCGGGCCCGTGGGCCAGGCGCTGGTGCAGGGTGATGAGGCCAGAGCGCGCGAGGTGGCCTTGCAACTGGGCGGCCTGTTTCCTCACCGCTTTTACCTGGAACTGCAAAGAGCTGGTCGTGTGGACGATGAGGCCCATGTGATTGCTACCGTGCAGTTGGCCGCGCGCATTAGTCTGCCCGTGGTCGCCACGCACCCGGTGCAGTTCACCACCCCCGAAGATTTTGAAGCGCATGAGGCCCGTGTGTGTATTGCCGATGGCGAAATCCTGGGTAATGCCAAACGTGTTCGCAAATTCACGCGTGAGCAGTATTTCAAATCGGCCGAGCAGATGCAGGCGCTGTTTGTCGACATACCTTCTGCGGTAGCCAATACGCTGGAAATCGCCAAGCGCTGCAGCCTGACGTTGGTGCTGGGTAAAAACTATTTACCAGAGTTTCCGACGCCGCTGGTCAATGGCGAGCGCATGACGCCGGACGAGTATTTCCGATATGCCTCGCATGAAGGCCTCAAGGACCGCATGGCGCACCTCTACCCCGTTGCGGCCGAGCGTGAAGCGCAAATGCCACTGTACGTGGAGCGCCTGGAGTTCGAGATTGGCACTATCCTGAAGATGGGCTTCCCCGGCTACTTTTTGATCGTGGGCGACTTCATCAACTGGGCCAAGAACAACGGCTGCCCGGTGGGGCCTGGCCGGGGCTCTGGTGCCGGCTCACTGGTGGCCTATGCATTGAAGATCACCGATCTGGACCCTATACGCTACAAGCTGCTGTTCGAGCGATTTTTGAATCCCGAGCGGGTGTCCATGCCCGACTTCGACATCGACTTCTGCCAGACCAACCGCAACCTGGTCATCGATTACGTCAAGGCCAAATACGGCAAGGACGCCG
>NZ_JANXUQ010000030.1 GCF_025356155.1 Rhodoferax sp.
CATGCGCACCGAGATTGCCAAACAATTCCTGCCCCACCGTTTTGAGCGCACCCGCCCCAGCGACGGCCGCACGCTGGAGATCATGGGCATGCCCACGCCCGATGGCGGCATGGTGTCCACCTACCAGGACATAAGCGAGCGCAAAGAGGCCGAGCAGCGCATCCGGGAGCTCAACGAGACGCTGGAAGAACGCGTGGCCGAACGCTCGGCCCAGTTGAACGCCGCCATGCAGACCCTGCACCAGTCGCAAGAGGCACTGGCTCGTAGTGCCGCCAAGGCCACGTTGGGCACGCTGGTGGCCAGCGTCACCCATGAACTGGCCACACCGCTGGGCAACAGCCTGATCACGGCCAGCACCTGCACCGATCTGGCCAAACGCATGCAGGCCCAGGTCAATGCAGGCCAGCTCAAGCGCTCGGACCTGGTGACGTTTCTGGAAGAGATCAACGAAGGCAGTGCGCTGATCGAGCGCAACCTGCACCGCGCGGTGGCGCTGGTGCAAAACTTCAAACAGGTGGCCGCCGACCAGGCCAGCGAACAGCGCCGCAGTTTCGATTTGGCCGACGTCGTGAAAGAGGTGCTGGACACCTTGAGCCCCAGCCTCAAGCGCCATGCACACCGGGTGCTGGTGGATGTGCCGAACGGTATCGTGGCGGACAGCTTCCCCGGTGCGGTCGGCCAGGTGCTGATCAACCTCATCAACAACGCCTACCTGCACGCCTTTGAAGGCCGCACCGATGGCACCGTGCGGATTGCAGCCAAGGCGCAATTCGGCTGTGTGGATCTGCAGGTCTCGGACGATGGCGTTGGCATGTCGCAAGCGCTGCTGGCCCAGTTCTTCCAGCCCTTTTTCAGCACCAAGATCGGCCGGGGCGGCACGGGCCTAGGCATGACGATTGTGGAAAACCTGGTCAAAAAGACGCTGGGCGGCTCGCTGGCCGTGGAATCCACGCCCGGCCGGGGCAGCACATTCCTGATCCGCCTGCCGTTGTGGGCGCCTCACGGAGATATAGGCTTTGACGCCCAGATCTAAGCCCCCACGCTCCGCCGCTGCGCGGGTCGCTGCCCCCCCCGAGGGGGCGCGTTTTGCCTTGGGGCGGCCCGGCGGCAAAACTGGCTCGCGTATTAGGCTTTCCTCCTAAACACCTTGTCACCATTTCGTCATAGACTGTCAAGCGTTGGAACATCCGCATAACAGGAGTCTCGTAAATGCACCGTCGCCGCCCCGTCGTTCGCCATGCCCATGTCGGTGCGCCCCATGTGCTGAGCTCGCTGTTGGAAGGCCGTGGCTTGCTGGAAATGGCCTTGTTGCCCGCCTCCCTGCCGCTGCTGATGGAGGCCCCCCACGGTGATGGTCACCCGGTGCTGCTGGTGCCCGGCTTCATGGCCAGCGAAACCTCGTTGATCGGCCTGAAGCTGATGCTGCAAAACAAGGGCTACGACGTCCACACCTGGGGCCTGGGCCGCAATATGGGCTTTCGCAGCAAACACGCCAACGCCCTGCCGCAAAAAATCCGCCACCTGCACTACACCACCGGTAAAAAGGTCAGCCTGGTCGGTTGGAG
Organism: Rhodoferax sp.; assembly: GCF_025356155.1. GTDB lineage: Bacteria > Pseudomonadota > Gammaproteobacteria > Burkholderiales > Burkholderiaceae_C > Allorhodoferax. Next base: position 1,566 of record NZ_JANXUQ010000030.1, read on the forward strand.
TTTGGGTGGTGTGTTTTCCATGTATGGCGCGCAGAACTCGCTGGATTGCGTGCGCTCCATCATCACGCTGGGCAGCCCGGTCAGTGTGGACGCCGCGGGCAGCCAGTCGCCGACCGCGGTCAAGGCCTTGTACCGGCTGGTGTCGCACCGCCTGGGTGCTGGCGCCCACGTGATGCAGCCCAAGGTCAAAGTCATGCGCGAACGCCGTCGTTTGGCCATACCGACCAGTTGCCTGTATTCCGTCACCGATGGGGTCGTGCCACCGCAAGAGGCCACCATCGACGGGGACCCCGCGCTGCACGAAAACATCCAGGTGCCGGGCAGCCATATCGGCTTGGGCTTCAACGGCATCGTGTTGTCCATCGTCGCCGATCGGCTGGCCCAGCCCGAGAACCAGTGGAAGCCCTTTGCCGCGAAAGGCCTGCTGGCCCGCGTGCTGAGCGCCACGGGCGCCGCGCCGCAGCACGCGTCGGCCACTACGACTTGAACCCAGAAAGACTCTTTGCATGCGCCAACTGAGCGAACACGACGCGGCCTACATTTACTCTGACAACGCCCACGCCAATTCCAATCTCACGCTGCTGCACATCTACGACCAGTCCACCGCGCCGGGCGGCGTGGTGCGCTTCAAGCAGATTCTGGCCCACGTGGAGAGTCGGCTCGACAAGCTGCCCAACTTTCGCGAAAAAATCCAGCGCGTGCCGCTGGACGTGGACTACCCGTATTGGATTGAAGACGAAAACTTCAACCTCGAATACCACGTGCGCCATATCGCCTTGCCCAAGCCGGGCGACTGGCGCCAGTTCTGCATCCAGTCCTCGCGCATCCATGCGCGCCCGCTGGACTTGCAGCGCCCGCTGTGGGAGATGTATGTCATTGAAGGGCTGGACAGTTTTCTCGACCTGCCCGCTGGCAGCTTTGCGGTGCTGCTGAAGATCCACCACGCGGCGATCGATGTCACGTATGGCAACGAAATCACCAGCCTGCTGCATGACCTGTCCCCCGTCCCATCGGCACCCGCACCCGCTGCGCCGTGGTTTCCGGAAACAGCCCCTGGCAACCTGCAGCTGTTGTGGCTGGCGGGCCTCAATCTGGCAACCTTGCCACTGCGTCTGGCGCAGCCGCTGAGCAATAGCTGGACGGCAATCAAGGCCACGGTCAAGACCTTTGCCGGCGAATTTTTGGGCAAGCCCCACGCCTTTCCCATCACCCGTTTCAACACCGAAGTCTCACCGCACCGCGTGTTTGAAACCCGCCGCTTTGCGCTGGAGGACTTCAAATCCATCCGCGCCCTGGTGCCGGGCGCCTCGGTGAATGACGTGGTGCTGGCCGTCTGTGCCGGTGGCCTGCGCGACTATTTGTACAAACAGGACGAGCTGCCCATGCAAAGCCTGGTCGCCGCTGCGCCCATCGCCGTGCACAGTGGTCTGGAGAGTGGTGACGACAGCGACCCAACCGGCAATTACTCCTGGGTGCGCGTCGGGCTGGGCACTGATGTGGCCGACCCGGTGCAACGCCTGGCTGCGATCCGGCAGGCCAGTTCTTCATCGGCCGTCATGGCCCAGGCGCTCAGCGCGCGTGAGCTGACGCTGTTGGCGCAGCAAGCACCGTCGCTGGCTATTGTGGCCACCAGCAAGATGTTGCGTTCGGCCTCGGCGCTGTTGGGCGACTGGGCGCCGCTGGCCAACTGCGCCATCACCAATGTGCCGGGCTCGCGCGAGCCCCTGTACTTGCTGGGCGCACGGCTCAGCTATTTGTCGGCCATCATGCCGATCTCGGACGGAATGGGTCTGGTGTTTTCGGTGACCGGCTACAACGACACCATCGTGGTTTCGTTCACGTCCTGCTACGAGCAGTTGCCCGACCCTGAGGTGCTGGCGCAGTGCTTGCGCGACAGCTTTCAGGAATACCTGGCGCTGGCCCAAGCGGTGCCCGCGCGCAAGCCCGCTGCCGCTGCTGGTGCGCGCAAGAAGCCGGTCGCGAAAAGGAAGGCTGCTGCGCTGGCCTGAGCTGACAGGCATAAGATGGCTTGGCGCCAGATTTGCGCCCAAGGAGTTTCTGTGGTGAACATTCTCCAGCTGTTGGTCATGCTCGCTGCGCTGTGCGCGTGCGTCGGTTCGCACGCGCAACCATCGCCGGCTGGCGAAGTGGTGTGGGTGGACTCGCGAGCCCATGTCCGTGTGCCGCTATTTGCGGTGTGGAATCCACAGGCTACCGCCACCGTCGTGCTGTTCTCCGGCGGCGCCGGTGGCTATGGAAAGCTGGATGCGGACGGTTGGCCCGGTAGCCAAAATTTTCTGATCCGTACCGGCAAGCTCTGGGCCGGTTACCCATTCAATGTGGTGATGGTGGGTCGCCCATCGGACGGCATAGACCTGCACGACGACATGGTGCGCATCGGCGATTTGCACGCGGCCGACAACGTGGCCGTCTTCACTGCCGTCAAGGCCAAAAGCCCGCTTCCGCTGTGGGTGGTCGGCACCAGCATGGGCACCATCTCGGCTGCGGCGGCAGCCATACGCGACACCAGCGGACAGATCGCCGGTGTGGTGCTGACATCATCGGTGACAGGCTACAAAAAGGCCGGTGCGGTAACCCGGCAAGACCTCAGCAAAATCCGCGTCCCGACGCTGGTTGTGCACCACGCGCGCGATGGCTGCCGCCTGTGCGCACCCTACGATGCCAAGACCATTCCTGCGGCTTTGAAGAACGCACCGGTGAAGGCATTTCACTTGGTCACCGAGGGTGGTGGCGAGTCGGGTGACGCGTGCGAGGCGCTGCATTTCCATGGGTACATCGGGGCCGAGGCATCGGTCGTGGACCAGATTGCCCGGTGGATTCAAAACCCGGTGCAATGAATTGCGCGCAGCCTCCTGCCTGCTATTGCACTTACTGCGGCACAAAACCGCTGGCCTTGATGATGCGTGCCCAGGTCTGGCTATAGGCCTGTTCACGGCTGGCCAGTTGCTGTGGCGTCATATAGGCCACGGTCAGGCCCATGGCGGTGAGGCGGTCATGCACTTCGGGCAACGTAACCACCTTGGCCAGCGCGGCCGAGATCTTGTCGATGGTGGCCTGCGGCGTACCGGTGGGTGCAAAGATGCCGTAGTAAGGCAGGTCTTCAAAACCGGCCAGGCCCAACTCGGCAAAGGTCGGCACATCGGGCAGGGTGGCTTGGCGTGTAGTACCCATGACCGCGACCACGCGTATCTTGCCCGCCTTGTGGTTCTCGATGAAATCGGGCACCGAGCCTGTTCCCGCCGCAATCTGGTTGCCCAGCATGTCGCCCATCATCGGCGCGCTGCCACGGTACGGGGCGGACTGCAAATCCAGCTTGTACTTTTGCCCAATCATCTTGACCAAAAACTCCGGCACAGATGCCGGTGCCGGCACGCCCACGGTGCCCTTCCCCGCACCCAGCTTTTGCACCCAGGCCACGTACTCTGTCATGGACTTGGCGGGCGTGCCGCCCGACAGTGCCAGTGCGTTCACAAAGGTCGCAAACCCGCCTACGGCTACAAAGTCACGTGCGGGCTCAAAGCCCGGGTTCTTGACCACCAGCGGCAGGATGGAGATGGTGTGGTCGTGCGACAAAAACAGTGTGGTGCCATCGGGCGTGGCGGTCTTTAGCGTTTGCGCGGCGATCTGCCCACCGGCGCCCGCCTTGTTGTCGACGATGACGGAGGTGCCCAATTGGTCCTTGAGCTTGTCTGCCAGCGTGCGGGCAATGGCGTCCGTCCCGCCACCGGGTGGAAAGCCCACCAGCAGCCTGACTGTGCCAGTCTGCGCCTGTGCCAAGTTGCCCAGGCACAACGCGCCGATGGCCAGGGTTAGGGCCAGTCGGCGGCTGATCTGTGCGGTGAAACGCAGGGTGGGCGAAAGAACCATGGTGGCGGACTCCGTTGGGGTGTGCGTGGGGTTGAGAGTAGTCGCCACCACTGTAGCAAGCTTTCCCGTGGCATGATGGCGGTTTGCCTGCCCAAATATGGCAGTATCAAAAGGAGCATTCCATGAACGCCCGTGTACCACCGACCGTGCTGGATGCAGCACAAACCCTGAACCAGGTCAGCGCGCTATGGGACGCTGAGATTGTTCCCCAGCTGCAGGACTACATCCGCATTCCCGCCAAGTCGCCGATGTTTGATGCAGCATGGGAAGCGAATGGCTATCTCGACACCGTGGTGCGCAACACCGCCACCTGGATCGAAGCACAAAAGGTCAGCGGTCTGAAGCTCGAAGTGATTCGCCTGCCCGGCCGCACGCCAGTGCTTTTTTTTGAAGTGCCAGCCACCAAGGTCGGCTCCACGCAGACCGTGCTGATGTACGGCCACTTGGACAAACAACCCGAGTTCTCTGGCTGGCGCAACGACTTGGGTCCGTGGACGCCCAAGATCGACGACGGCAAGCTCTATGGCCGCGGCGGTGCCGACGATGGTTATGCCGCCTACGCCGCCATTGCCGCCATCCAGACTCTGAAAACCCAGAACGCACCGCACCCCCGCATCGTCGGCCTGATCGAAAGCTGCGAAGAAAGCGGCTCTTACGATTTGCTGCCTTACATCGACGCATTGAAGCCCCGCCTGGGCGATGTGGGCCTCGTGGTGTGCCTGGACTCTGGCGCCGGCAACTACGACCAACTGTGGCTGACGAACAGCCTGCGCGGCATGGCTGCTGGTGTGTTGAAGGTGGAAGTGCTGACCGAAGGCGTGCACTCGGGTGATGCCAGCGGCCTGGTGCCATCGAGCTTTCGCATCATGCGCCAGGTGCTGGACCGGCTGGAAGACAGCGCCACCGGCAGCCTGCTGCCCGCCAGCTTCCACTGCGAAGTGCCTGCCGACCGCCTCAACCAGGCCAAGGCCACGGCCGCGATTCTGGGAGACGAAATCTACAAGCGCTTCCCGTGGGCACACTACGACTGCGGTGGTTCCACCCAGTTTGCATTGCCTACGACGACCGACCCACTGCAAGCCCTGTTGAACCGCACGTGGCTGCCCACGCTGAGCGTGACCGGTGCCGATGGATTCCCCGAGATGAAGAATGCTGGCAATGTGCTGCGCCCCTACACCGCCTTCAAGCTGTCGCTGCGCCTACCACCCTTGGTAGAGGCTGCCACCGCCGTGCAAGAGTTGAAGTCGCTGCTGGAAGACAACGCGCCCTACCAGGCCAAGGTAACCTTCGAAGGCTTGTCCAGTGCCACGGGATGGAATGCCCCCAGCACCGCGCCATGGTTCGAAGATGCGCTCAACGCTGCATCACAGGCGCACTTTGGTGCGTCGTGTGGTTACGTCGGCCAGGGCGGCACGATTCCGCTGATGAACATGCTGTCCAAGGGCTTCCCCGCCGCACAGATGATGGTCTGCGGCGTGCTAGGCCCCAAGAGCAATGCGCATGGCCCCAATGAGTTTTTGCACATTCCCTATGCCAAGAAGCTGACCGCAGCCGTGGCCCAGGTCATTGCACAGTTTCCTTGATCAAGAGCGTATGACTGCGGAATCCAGACTTTCTACCTTCATCACCAGCGACGGCAACAACGTTGTTGTGCAGGATTGGCCCCTGGACCCCGCGGTAAAGCTGCGCGGTGTTGTCATCGTTGTCCATGGCCTGGGCGAACACGCCGGGCGCTACGACCATGTGGCGCGGCAGCTCAACGACTGGGGCTTTGCGGTGCGGGGATACGACCAATGCGGCCACGGCGAGTCTGGTGGCGCGCGCGGCAGCCTGCCCAGCGATACCCGGCTGCTGGACGACCTGGCAGACATGGTGGACAGCACCCGCGCCCGCATGCGCAAGGGCCTGCCCTTGATTTTGTTGGGCCACAGCATGGGCGGCCTGGTGGTGGGGCGTTTTGTGTCGCTGAAGATGCGCGAGGTGGATGCCCTGGTGATGTCATCGCCTGCACTGAACGCGGGCATGAATGCCTTCCAGAAATTCCTGGTCTCCATCCTGCCCAAGATTGCGCCCGATCTGCGTGTGGGCAACGGTGTCAAGCCCCAGTTCATCTCGCACGACCCGGCGGTGGTAGCTGCCTACAAGGCCGACCCGCTGGTGCACGACCGCATCTCGGCGCGGTTGGCACGCTTCATCGCCGATGCAGGCCCGCAAACCGTGGCCCTGGCCGCGCAGTGGACGGTGCCGACCCTGCTGCTGTACGCCGGTGATGACCGCCTGCTCAATCCTCAGGGTAGCCGTGACTTTGCGGCCGCGGCGCCCAAAGATGTTGCCACCACGCAGTGCTTTGATGCGCTGTACCACGAGATATTCAACGAGCTGGATGCGGCGGCGGTGTTTGCGGCGCTGAAGCAGTGGCTGGATCAGCGGTTCTGAGGTTTATAACTAATTTGGGGTTTGTTGCGGGTGTTACAAGGAGAATTGGCCTGTAGCCCTCGTCGAATATGGGTTTGTCGCTATCAATTTTGATTAATACATAGCTACGATGTGGCGTTGGCGGTTGAATTTGGGTCAGTGGCCCCCGCCTCATGGTGTCAAACGCCCACAAATCGGCGCGGGCAACTGACCCAAACTCCGCGGGGGTAATGGGTTGGATTGCGGAGCGCCGAGGACCGGGTTGGGGCGTTACCTGCCGGCCGTGAAAGGCGGGCTACTGGAAGTCCACTGGGGTGCAAGTCAGCAGGCGGTCGTAGTCCTCATATTTTCGGCGGTAGCAATCGGTCACGAATGACCGTTGTCTACGACCCAAATACTCTGCATCAACTCAGCGCAGAACGTTTAGTCAAATCTCGGTCCGTTCGGCGATTTCAAGTAGATCTTCAACCTCGATTCCCAGATGAGCTAGGTGTTGGCGGACGATGTTGGGTAAGCCATGGGGCCTTCCCAAGAATGGAAACCACACACGCATTTGTCAATTGTTTGCTAGGAGATTGCCATAGAATGAATTTGCCTCGCTGTGAGGCGGAGGATGTCAGGAATGAGGACGTTTCGCTTCATCCTGAGCACACTTCCCACCATTCTGACCAGAGGAATTTTAATGAAGTACTTCAAAGTGTTGTCCGCGTTAACAGCCTTGAGCATGGCCATTGCTGGTTTCGCAGCAGAGCATGAAGCTGGCGCTGCAGGTGACGACGTCATCAAAGCACAAAACGCCGCCTTAGCCAGCGCCACCGAGGGCAAGGGTTTTGGCCCACAATCGCCGCGTGACATTACGGCAAAAGTCGGCAAAAACGCCCGCTCGTTCGCACCAGCTCCGGTCTATCAAGCCATGAATTTGTGTAACGTCCACTTCCACACCAACGCCGAGCACAAAGGCGGCGACTTTATGAAGTTTGCCGGCAATGGCGATGGTCAAGGCGGCGGAACGGGATTTGTCTACAGCGGCAAATTATCTGCCACTGAAAAAACCAAATTGGACACCGACGTGTGCACCGGTGCCCATGGCGGCCTGAATGCGGGTGACACGGTCGAGGTGCACTATGTGCACTCCTCGGCACAGGTGACGCCGGGTCCGACTTTGGGTGCGTGCCTGAACGAAAACCTTTCCAACCCACAGCTGCGCGTAGAAGCCCAGGTGTTTGTGCTGGTCAACAGTGCCATGGCAGCAGACTTCAACAAGTTTGTGGAAGTTGGTCAACGCAATGGCTACCAGCAGGCGCTCAACATTCCGGCTAATACCGGAACACCGGTGCAGTACGCCGGCTCCACCACCGGCCCTGGATACAACGAGAAGGGCTCTCCATTGCAAGTGACATGGAGCGTGCATCCCAAGGTCATCAAGGTCAGCGCCCAAAGTGTGGGCAAATGGTGCGAGGGCAATGTGTTCAAAGAAGATCACGCTCATGGTGTACGCAACCTAGTCACTGATGTGAACATGCTGTCGAAAATAAAGTAAATAACGCTCAAAACTCCACCGCGCCATAGGATGCAGCGGGATTGAAATTTGGGCGCGTGGTGCGTAAGGTGTTTTGTCGCAATAGTGGCGTTTGAACGAAAGAGGACCGCGCGGGAAACTGGCGATTTAGCGCGCATCTGATTTGAAGCTTTGAAAAACTGATTGTCGGTTTTGGGGCGACCAGTTTGCAACACCGTGCGCCCACTTCCAGCCCAACGCGGGTGCTTGCTTTGATGATGTGCTCGCAGCAATGCTGTCCGTCGATCCTCGGTTGCCAATGGCTGGTATGGAGCGGGCAGGTTGCAAACGTGTACACCCGCTAAGTGTCTGTTAGAGCCGATGGCGAACGGTGTCGTCCATTGAAAAATCTGTGTGTCCGGTCTGAAACACAATGTGCTGCCGTTGTGGGGCGTAACCGGACGGTCAGCGTTGCCGAGCAATTTCAGTGAAGACCTTCCAAATTGCGCTAGGCGCTGCCAACCTCTTGATCCAAAAGTACTGCAAAGTGAATTGACCTTGGTAAGATCAGTGGCGACGGTCTTGCCAATTGACTTGGGTCACAGGCTTGGAGCTGCCTTTGCGGTGAACGCTGGGCATGGACTCTTGCATCTCGGGTCAACACAGATGGGAACCGCCCTGCCACCGGTTCTGGCCTGGTGGCGCGGCTTACCAAGCCAGTCTGGACGGCATAAAACGCGGATTCAGGCACGAAATGTGCCGCTAGCCCAGGTGGAATAATCCTTTGCTGCTATTGAATACATAGCAATCACACTGCAGTGCGACCATTCGGCATGCGCTGACTTCAGGGCGGGAGCCCCACCTTCGCCGCCACATCACCCACATGCGCTGCCCAGTACGCGGCGCTGGCCTTTGAACAGGCGCTAAAACTCTGGTCGAGATCATGGGCGCGAAAACCGGGAGCGATCGCGCGCAATCGCTCCCTATTTTTCTTAACATGTTCCGCATCCCCTTTGAGTTGATAGGCCAGCGCAAGCCACGCATAGAGGTCCGGCACGCTGGGTTGGGCCAGCAGGCCTTTTTGCAGGTAAGGAATGGCGGAATCTGCGTCGCCCAGCGCTACATAGGCCTTGCCCAGAAATCCGGCCACCCAATCTGAACGCTTGGGTTCGAGTTCCATGGCCCGTTTGAGCATGGGGATGGCTTTGGCCGGATCGCCTTCCAACCGCCACAGATCACCCAGCTCTGTGAGCACGCGAACATTCTTCGGCTCTGCTATCAGCAGTGATTGCATCAGCTGTTCACTTTTGGGGCATTCGTTTCGGGCAACCGCAATTTTGGCCAACAGGTGCAGTCCTTCAAGATTCTGCGGATCGATTCGCATGGCTTTGTTCGCCACGGTCTGTGCTTCGCGCATGGCGGCGCTGGATTGCTGGGCAGTCAGGGTGCTCGAAAAGTCAGAGGCATACGAAAAAAGTGTTCCTGCCAAGCCGAACTGCGCTGCCGCGCTGTCGGGTTCCAATTTCAGTGCCTCACGGTACCAGTCTGTCATCCGGTTGACGTTCTGCAGACTGAGCGGCTGCAAAGTCAACGCCCTGGCATGGAGGGTCGCCTCCACCGCACGCAGATTGCCCTTGCGCGTTTGACTGGGGTGGGCTGCCAAGATCATCAGCGCCGGCCCCATGCTGGTGCGAATGTGCTGGGTGACCTTGTCTTGTAGTGCGAATAGATCGGTCACATCGCCGTTGATGGTGTCGTTCCACACCGTCGCGCCCGTGCTGGCATCGTCCAGTTGCACGGCCACGCTGATGGTGTCGGTGCTAGACAGCAGCGTGCCGCGCAGGACAAAGCGCACACCGGCCTGGCGGCCCAGTTGCTGCAAGGGCAGCGTTCTTTCTTTGAATGCGGTTGCAAGCGTGGGGTCCAGCACCGATGCATTGCGAATTCTCGCAATGTCAGACGCGATGCTGACCGTCAAGCCTTCGGCAACATACGTCTTGCTTGCATCGCCCGTCTGGTTAGCAAAGGGAAGGACCATGACAGACAGCGGGTCAATGGCGTCTTTGGTATTTGCGGCGGATGCAGACGCTGGTGGCTGTGTGGCAAGCTTATACGCGCCATAAAGGGTATACCAGCCCAGTAGACCACTCAAAACCGCCCCGACGCCTGCAAAGGCGACGGTAGCGGTCTTGATGTGCTTCGCCTTGGCCAACCACCGCTGTAGTTTCGGAGCAGGGGCAGGGGTACTCAACAATCCCGTAAATTGATCGGGTTTAGCAGGCTCATCAATCATGGAATTGGCCTTTGGCGTGGTGGGGGCGCAGCAAGGACTGCCACTCTACACAGAGAACGCGCTGTGGTTGAATTTCCTATCCTATAACGCAGACCTATGCAATCAGGCACTTGCGCGGACTCGGGCAAGCTATTGCGGTGCATTTCTTGCCAATAGCTGGGCTATTGACAAAAAATGGCGCCTTGCAGTGTTGTCGCCAGATCCGGTTTGATCACTTTCAGCAGTTTGTGCCGACGATGAACTGACCAGTGCTTACATTGAGATAACCCTGGTCACTCTGAAAATGGCACACCAGGTCAATTTCGCGTCGGCGTCCACACTGACTCTCAGAACCCTTCAATCGGTGGGTAGTTGGGCTGCATTTGCCGCAGGAGTGGAATCGCTCTTCACCAAAACATATTCGGCATGGGTCCCAGTAAGCAATTGGAACAATGCAAACACAGGTCCCGGCATATTGCGCGGATCACCCGTGCTCTCCAGCGCCTGCCAGGTTCTGGACTGAAGTCCTCCCCGGCTCCCCGTCTGAACGGGATAGCCCATCCGCGCAGCGGCCTCCACCTGGCTCAATCCGGTTTTCAGGCGTGCGGCTTTGAGCTCTTCTCCGCTTGGGCTGGGCATCTCCAACTGTACGTTCGGTCCTCGATTCATTCGCGTCTTTCCCCCACAATTCCTATTCCCCACCGGGCCTTATGCGGCAAGGCCATTGCGCAATGGCCTGTTGCACAAATTCAATTACTGGCCACGCGCCTGCGAAAGTCTGCATAAAAACCAGGTTTCTTGAGGTCAGTCCCTTCATTTCTGAAGATTCAATCCACTGGTCTTTGGCGCCAGGGGCATCGCCCTTGTTCGACATAGTGTGCACGATCTTCATAGTGGACACTATCGCTTCGATCTGACATCTGTTCAATATGGCATGGCTGGCCGCTTACACAACAACGTCGGCCATAACGCAATAGAGTGCCCTGTCTAGGGAAAACCCGAAACTTGAGGTGTGCCCTCTAGGTCTTTGCAAAGACACTTGCTCCCATCCTGTTACGAACCGGCGTGTGGCCTGCAATCACACGCCATCGGGCCGGCCCACTTCAATCAAAGGAACCCCAAATGTCGCAGAAAAATCTCTCCACCGTTGCCACCGATGTCATTGCCACCTACGGCATTACCGCCACCAACGTGATCAATTCTTACCGGTTTGGCGGCGAGCGCATTGCCTGCTTTGTCGACCAGCGCTTTGCTGCAGCGGTCAACCGTGGCGCGTCAGCGCTGCGCAAAGACCTGCGCTCTAACCTGATCGATTCCCAGCAGCGCGTCACAGGCTACTACGTCAAAGGCATCCATTTGGGCACAGACAAGGCTGAAAACGCCGTTGGCGTAGCGGTCGATCTGGCCACCAAGGGCGTGAGCTTGCTGGCTGAGAACGCCGAGCGCATCGACCGTGCCATCAACCTGAATGCACTGGCAACCTTGGGCCGCGCCGCAGTGCCAGCCGCAGAACTGGTGAACAAGGTCGCCGAGCGCATCGAAGAAGGCAGCAGCCAACTGGTCAGGCGCGTATCCGGCAAAGATATGCCCGCCAAGGCGCTGGCCACAATCAAGCTGAAGGCCGCCACCAGTGAAGCCTCTGCCAATCGCAAACGCGTGACCAAGGCGGCGACGCGCAAAGTCAGCGCTATCGTTGAAGAGGCGGCTAACGAGACATCCAACGCTGCACGCCGTGCTGCGCGCAAAATCAAGTCCGCCGGCGACCAGGTGGTCAGTGCCGTGGCCGACACTGCCACCGAGACCTCGAACGTGGCGCGTCGTGTGGCCAGCAAAGCCAAGGCCACTGGCAAAGCAGCCTGATTGGTTTTCCCGCCGCCCCTTGCCCGCCTCCAGGGCGGGTAGCGGCGGTTAACGGGTCGATGCGGTTTCCTGCGCAAACCGACCAGGTGGCACCAAAATTGATGGGACAAGTGAACAGTCCCACCGTCGCCTGTTCACCCGAATGCCGAGTGGGGCAGCTGACGTAGTGTTATTGAAGCATCCCCAACCCTGAAACTTTGCAAGCCATCGGCAAAATGGATCGCGAGAATCACCATCACCGTAGCGGGACATTGGGCCACTATTTCGGCAGCAGTTTCAGGCACGTTCACAGCGGGTGCACGGTTTGACGAAGTGCTCACCACATCGCGGTATGTCGATCCCCGGTCGCCAGTGACCGGTTAGGAGTAGCCAGATCGCAATAGGCTACCACCGCTGCGCGTCTAGAACAGACTTCCCTTTTCATCTAAGGATGTGATGATTGAGGTCCATGCAAAAGAGGATGGATTCGTTACATGCCGATGAAACAGCAAACCTTTGCAGTGGCGGACGACCAGACGTTCGAGAACTACCGTAAGCCTACTTGACGCGATGAATTCTTGAAGGCGATGGAGGCCATCGTTTCCTGGTCTGCATTGAGCGAAATCACAGACCCCCAATGCCTGATTCGAAGTCTCGCAAAGGCCAAAAGGGACCGGAGCAACGATTCACATCGCGCACAAAGCCTCGGGCGTTGCCGCCGACGATGCTACGCTGCGCGCGATGGCCGCCGCGAGGCTGCCTGTGAGCCGGCGCATGCCTTGCGCAACGGCGTCCATGCCGGCGGCGCCCACCGGTTCGCTGAGGCTCAGCTGGCACACCGTGGCGCGGGTCTCGTCCGTACGGCGAATGGTCCAGCTGAAATTGCCATCGATGCGTGAACCTTCCATGGCGTCGAACTGGCGCACCTGCACCGCGATGCGGTAAGCCGGTGTAGTCGCCTGCCGGCCGCCCTTGGTGATGTCTATCGCTCCGAGCCGCGTGGCCACACCGCTGGCCAATGCATCGCGCAGTTCGTTCTCGAAGGACGACGCCCAGCGGTTCTCTTCCAATACGTAAACCTGTGCGCTGGCGTCGCCCAGGCGGCGTACCACCATCTGCGGGCGTGCCAGTCGCTCGGGCACCGCGACGGGCGCTATGTCGAGGTAAACCGGCGCCGCGCCAGTAGAAGCGGGTGTGGTGGTTGGCAATCCGCTGTCCGCCAGCGAGTAGTACAGCATGGGCTTGCCCGCGCAACCAGTGATCAACAAAGTGGCAAGCGCGCCAGCCGCGACGGAAAATTGAAATCTCATTTTTTGTCTTCCGGTTTCCCGCGCAGCAGCGACTCGGGATGGCGTTCGAGGTAGTCGGTCAGTATGCGCAGCGAGCCTGCCGCGCGTGTCAGTTCCTGCAGCGTCTGGCGCAAGTCCAGTTGCAGCGGCGAATCTTCGGCCAGCGTGCGTTCGGCGCTGTTGACGGTCTTGCGCACATCCTTCATGGCGGCTGAGAGTTCAGGCGTGACGGTGGTGTCGATGTTGCGCGCTGCCAACTCGGCACTCGTCAGCGTCTTGTTCAGCGTGGCAAGCGTCTTGCGCAGGTCGGCAGCGATCTCTTCATACGGCACCTTGTTGAGTTTGCTGGCGATCTCCTGCACCTGCGATTGGATTTCGTCCAGGCTATTGGGCACCGTCGGCAGTTCGATGAGCGCCTGGGTCGTGTCGACTTTGACTTGCGGCGATTTCGGGAAGAAGTCCAGCGCGACGTAGACCTGTCCGGTCAACAAGTTGCCGTTGCGCAGCTGCGCGCGCAGCCCCTTGCCGATCAGATACTGCAGACGCTGCTGCTGCGTGACCGTCGATACCCGACCCGGCTCACCGGCCTTGCGGCGCAAACGGTCGGAGTAGACCTGCACCAACACGGGCATACGGAAATCCCGCTCGGCACGGTCAAACTCGACGCCAATCGACTTGACCTCGCCGATCACAACACCGCGAAAGTCCACCGGGGCGCCGGGCGAGAGGCCGCGCAGCGACTGGTTGAAATACAGCAGCAGGGTCTGGGCCGGGCCATCGGGCTCTTTCATCGCAGTAGCCTCATCCACGCCCAAGCTGAACACCGCGTTTTCCTTTGCAATCGGCCCCATCACGTCATCGGGCGACTGGAATGCGATGCCCCCAAGCAATATGGTTGCCAGTGATTGGGTCCGCAGCGTGAAGCCGCTGGCGCTGAGTTGCGCGTCGATGCCGCTGGCCTGCCAGAAGCGTGTATTGGCACCAATAAACTTGTCGTAAGGCGCGTTGACGAACACGCGCAGTGTCACACCCCGGCCATCACCATCCAGTTCGAAAGCTGCCACCTGCCCGACTTTGATACGACGGAAGTAGACCGGTGAGCCGATGTCGAGCGAGCCAATGTCTTTGGCGCGCAAGAGGAATTGTTGCCCCGATGAATCGCGCGTCACGATGGGAGGCACTTCGAGGCCCATGAATTCACGCTTGGTCTCTTCAGACACGCCCGCGTCGGCGCCAATGTAAGCGCCCGACAACAGGGTGCTGAGCCCGGAAATGCCCGAGGTGTCAAGCCGAGGGCGCACCACCCAGAAACGCGTGTCTTCGGCGGTGAAGCTGCTCGCCTCTTTCTTGAGCTGCACGGTGACGTCGACCGTCAAGCGGTCCGGCGCCAGCGTGATGCCCTGCACGGTGCCGATCTGCACCTCCTTGTATTTCACGGCAGTCTTGCCCGCTTCGAGTCCTTCGGCGGACTTGAAGCTCAGCGTGATCTCCGGGCCACGGTCGAGCAGCAGCTTGGCGACCAGCGTGATGCCGACCAGCGCGGCAACGATAGGGATCAGCCAGATCAGCGACGGCAGCCAGTCGCGACGGCGCTCCACGGTGGGCGCGGGAAGCGGCGGCGCGGGCAGCGGCTCGGCCGAAGGGTTTTGTTCGTCACTCATGCAGGTTTGGTCTCAGCAGTTGGTTCGGACGGCACTGTGGATGTAGCCGGTGTGTCGGCGTCAGCGGTGTCCCAGATCAGCTTGGGGTCGAACGACAGCGATGCCATCATGGTCAACACCACGACCCCGCCGAACGCCCCAATTCCTACGCCCGCAGTGACCTGCGCAAATCCTTGGATCTGCACCAGTCCAGTCAGCAGCGAAACTACAAATACGTCGAGCATGGACCAGCGGCCGATGATTTCTATCATGCGATACAGCTTAACCCGTTCGGGCTGCCGCCAGGCACTGCGCCGCTGCACGGAGATTAGCAGAATCATGAGGACAGACAACTTGAACAGCGGCACCAAAAAACTTGCGATGAAGACAATAGCCGCTAGCCCGTAGGCGCCCGACACCCAGAAAAAAATCACCCCGCTCAAGATGGTGTCTTGCTGCGTGCCGAGGAAGCTCTTGGTGATCATCACCGGCAGCAAGTTGGCGGGGATATAAAGGATGCACGCCGCGACCAGTAACGCCCACGTGCGGTTGAGGCTGTCTGGCTTGCGCGTGTGCATCCGCGTACCGCAGACTCCGCAAGGCTCGCCGTCCTTCGCGTCGCGCCACACCGCCGCACAGTGCGGGCATGCCTCCAGACCCAGCGCCGCCCCGGTGACGACCGGGACTCCGTCTTGGGGTGACACGTGAAAGAATGGGTGCTTCAATCGGCTTCCTTTCCTGTCGTGTCGAATGCCATTTCCCAGAAGCCGCGCGGATTGAACGACAGTACCGCCGACAACAGCACGGTGAGCACCATGAAGGCATACAGCGCAGGCCCTGGCAGCACGGTTGCCATGCTGGAGAGTTTGACGATGGCGACCAACACGCCGAGTAGAAAAACCTCGATCATCCCCCAGGGCCGCAACGTCTGCATGGCCCGCACGAGCGCCGCAAAGCCGGCAGGCCGGTGCCGGCGGGCCAGCGGCACGAGCAGGTAAACCAGAATGCACAGTTGTAGCAAAGGGAACAGCAGCGTCGTTGCAAGCAGCAGCAGCGCAACGAGCGATTTGCCCTCGGTCCCAAGCGTTACCACGGCGCCCATCAACGTGGTCTGGCTGCGAAGACCCTGCATTTCCATTTCGACAATCGGAAAACCGTTTGCTATGGCGAACATGACCAAGCTTGCGACGGTGAGCGGCAGGATGCGCCGCCGCTGCTCGCCATTGTGGCGGTCGAGTTCGGAGTTGCACCGCGGGCAGCGCGCCACATCGCGGGGTCGCAGCGTCGGACGGCTGTAGACCGCGTCGCAGCCTTCACAAACGATGGTGTCCGCCACCCGCTCCATAGTCAGTTCCGACTCTCTGCGCCGCGTTGCGCCGCGAACCATGCCAGCGTTCCCGCCGTCAATAGCACCGGCACCAGAGAGCCCCAATTCAATAGACTCCAGCCCTGCGTCGTGACCAGGGCACCGGATGCCAATGAGGTGATAGCGAGAACCGCAAACACGCAAAAATTGATAGCCGCCTGGGCCCGGTCTTTTTCTTCTGGCCGGTAGGCGTTCAATGCGAGCGCCGTGCTGCCGGTAAAAATGAAATTCCAGCCAACACCCAGCAGGAACAGGGCGATGGTGAACTGGTGCAGTTCCACACCCGATAGGGCGATGGCAATGCACACCATATTGAGCACCACGCCGACGCCCATCACGGTTAGCGTGCCAAAACGCTTGATCCAGCCTCCGGTAAAAAAGCCCGGCGCAAACATGCCGATCACATGCCATTCCAGCACAAACGCCGCATCATCAAACGACAGGCCGCATTGCTGCATAGCCAGCGGCGTGGCGGCCATCAGCAGGTTCATGACACCATAACCCAATGCAGCGCTGGCGCAGGCGACGATGAAGACCGGCTGGCGCATGATGACGGCCAGCGGCCGTCCGCCATCCTGACCCTTCGGCGCTACGACGTGATGTGGAAAGCGTACAAAGGCCATCAGCACCATGGCCAACATGGCTACGACCGCCAGTACTACATAGGCACCCGCAAAGGGCACTTCCAACAAACCGCGCGTGCGCGCTGCCAGATTGGGACCCGCAATTGCGCCAATCAGCCCACCTGCCAAAACCAGCGATACGGCACGTTCACGCTGCGGTGCAGGCACCAGTTCGGCAGCGGCAAAACGGTACAGCTGGCCGTTGGCACTGTAGTAGCCAGCCACTACGGTGGCGGCCACCAGCAACCAGAAATTTCTGTCCAGCACGGCCCAGGCCGCCACACAGGCTGAAACAAAGGCCACGGCCAGCCCCATCTGAAACGAGATACGCCGACCAAAACGCGATTGCGTGCGGGCCACCAGCGGCGTGCTCAGCGCGCCGCCCACCACATAGGCCATGACAGGCAGCGTGGCCATCCAGCCAAACGGCGCCAGGCTTAAGCCCACCAGTCCGTTGATGGCAATGAAGGCGACGTTATTGGTGAGGAAAAGCCCTTGGCACAGGGCCAGCAGCCACAGGTTGCGGTTCATACGCCCAGTGTACGTGGCGTGCCACGGGCCAGCCCGCGCGTGCGAGGCTGGTCAGAGGCCATGGTCAACTCAAGCCGTGATGGCCTTGCGTGGTGTGGCTTTTTTAGCAGCGGCTTTCTTGGCTGCGGCCGGAGCTGCTGGGGCCTTCTTGGCTGGCGCTTTTTTTGCAACCGGCTTGGCAGGGGTTTTAGCGACCGTGGCCTTTTTGGCTGGAGCGGCTGCCGGCTTTTTCACAGCCGTTTTAGCGGGAGCCTTGGCCGGGGCTTTCGCCGGTGGCGCTTTCTCCATTGCGGGCTTGCCAGCCTTGGCACCGCCATCTTTCCACGTCAGCCGTGCTTTCTTGGCCAAGGTCACCACCTTGGCAATGGCCTCGTCTGTAAACACGCCGTTGACACCGGATATCGCGGCCAGCTTCATGCCGTGTTTGAGACCGAGCTTGTAGATTTCCTTGACCTTTTCCCACTCGGTATCGCGGCCGACCGTGAAGACTTCAAAGCGGCCTTCCAGCGCCAACACAATGGTCTCGGCCAGGCACGCGTAGATTACGTTGGGCGGCAAGGAGATGCTCTTCATGCCCCTGACCTTGGTGGGCAGATCGATCTCGCCGGATTCGATGACCAGCACGTCTGGGCGTTTGGCTACATCGGATGCGGGCAGGTCCAGCGGACGTGCCACGTCGGTGATGACGCAGCCAGGCTTGACCCGCATGATGTCCAGAATCTCTTTGCCAGCGCCGGAGGTGGACGTGACGATCATGTCCATATCGGCAAGCAACTCGTTGTAGTCGATGGTGGTGAAGACCTTGGCGTCGGGCGTTTCCTTCAGGATGGACGCTTTCAGTTCGTCCAGCTTGGAGAGCGTGCGGCCGGCTAGGTACACCTCGTCAAACGACATGGCTAGCAGGCGGGCACTGACCGAGCCGATGGAGCCCGAAGCGCCAATCACCATGGTCTTGGCGGCGACTTTTTTGTTGTGCTTGTTGACGGTCAGCAGGCCCATGCGGCGCATGGCGTCGGCCGCGGCCCAAAGCGCGCCCGATGCCGAATAGCTGTTGCCTGTGGTGATCGGCAGGCTGGAGCGGCGTGCCACGGTGACACCGGCGTCGCCCACCACCTTGGTGAAGGCGCCCAGGCCCATGATTTGGGCACCCATTTTCTCGGCCATTTTGGACGCTTGCAGCAGGCGGCGGTAGGTGAACTCGGGGCTGCGCGACAACATTTCCTTGGGCGTGCCACCCACGCTGATCAGCCAGCCTTCGGCCTCGGCGCCAGTAGGCGAGACGATGTTGCTCATCTTGCAATACACCATGGGTGGCATGTGTGCGGCAAAGGTCTCGACCTTGTCCATGACAAACTTGGGCGTGGACTTCGGAATCGGGAACGCGTTGCGGATGTAGTTCTGGCTTAAAGGGTGGATCACAAATGCAAAGCGGCGGATATTACGGAACTTGCCGGTGGGGTGCAGCAGGCGCGGTTTGATGTCCAGCTCGTTCAGGATTTCGTCGAAGTCGTCGTCCGACACTTCCTCTTGCGGCTTCTCCAGCGTGGCCAGGATCATGGCCTCAATGGTGTTGATGCCCACCACTTCGGGGAACAGCTTGGGCGACACGTCGATGACGAGGTTGACCTTGCATTTGGTGAAGAAGGCCATGCGCTCATCGTCTACCGCCGAGGTGATGAGGGTCTTGCCTTCGAGG
Organism: Rhodoferax sp.; assembly: GCF_025356155.1. Lineage (GTDB taxonomy): Bacteria > Pseudomonadota > Gammaproteobacteria > Burkholderiales > Burkholderiaceae_C > Allorhodoferax. Next base: position 20,623 of record NZ_JANXUQ010000030.1, read on the forward strand.
TTGGTCGCATTGCTGACCGCCTTGAGTTCGGCAAAAGTACCGACGATGACGTGGGACTTGGCGACCACATCGGCCACCATGCGGTTCTTGAAGCCTGTCATGGCGGCTTCCAGCATCTGGCCAGACTTGCCCTGCAGCATGTATTTGCTGCCCTTGGCATACAGCTCCAGCTGGTCCAGCGAGCCCAGCATCGTGGGCGCGCCGGTCTGGAACAGTGCGTCAGCAAAGCTCAGGTTCTTGGTGTAGTCGGACATAGCCACGGCCATGTCGTAATTGCGCATGCCTGAGAGGAACAGTACGAGGTTGTTGTTGAAGTAGTGGCCCAGCTCCTTTTGCACGTAGCGCACGGCGCGCACCTGCAGCAGGCGGCGCAGCGTGGCACCGGTGGTCACCGGTACGCGGGTCACGACGTTGAGCAGGCGTTGGGTTTCCTTGTTGATGACGGTGCGCAGGCCGACCTGGTAGTGGTCGGGGATCTCACCCAGGCCAATGGCATCGGCCGTGGCCTGCTGGCGGCGCATCAGCTCCCAGGCCTTGCCGGTGTCCTGGTCCGCACCCATGCGGCGTACCGAGAAGGATTGGCCCAAGAACTGGGTCTTGAATTCGAAATCCTGTTTGGACGAACCCAGTGTCACTGTCACTACTTTTTTCATCAACCGCTCCTCGTATCGTTGCTAGACCGTCTTCATCACTTTGAGGCCGCAGCCTTCTTGCTCTTCTTCGCGGGCGCTGCAGCAGCCTTGGGTGGCAGCGCCTTGCGGATCAGATCTTCACACACTTTTTGCGACATATAGCGCGGCACAGGGTAGCCGGTGTGGGCTTCCCAGCATGCAGCCTTGGCCAGTGCGGGGATGTCGGACTCTTTCAGTGCCGCCAGGAAGGTGGGAATGCCAAGGTCGGCATTCAACTGGTCCACCGCGTCGAGGAATTTTTGCGCCAGCTCGTCCTTGTCTTCGCCCTCGGTTCCAATCTTGGCAGCGACCGCCAGCAGAGCCAGACGGTCGACGATGGCCGGGTGAGAATACTTCAGCACCAGCGGCAGCATGATGGCGTTGGCCAGGCCGTGGGGCGTGTGGTACAGGCCGCCAAACTGGTGGGCGATGGCGTGCACATAGCCCACGTTGGCGCGCGTGAACGCAAAGCCGGCGTAGGTGGAGGCCAGCGACATCTTCTCGCGCGCTTCCAGATTCTTGCCGTCGACGTAGGCCGTGCGCAGGTTCTCAAAAATCAGGCCGACCGCGGACAGCGCCATGCCATCCGAGTACTGCGTGGTCCAGTTGCCGACAAAGGCTTCAATCGCATGGGTCAGCGCGTCGATGCCCGTCGCGGCGGTGATGTGGGGTGGCAGGCCGGTCATCAGCGACGGGTCCAGCGCGGCCATCTTGGGCACCATGCGCGGGTCGACGATGACTAACTTCTTGTGGTTGACGGGGTCGGAGATGACGGCGGCTACCGTCACTTCGGAGCCTGTGCCCGCTGTGGTGGGCACGGCGTAGATCTTGACCGGTGTGCGCAGGCCCTTGAGGTAACCCGCCAACTGGTTCAGCGGCTTGGGGTTGGAAGCAGCCACGGCAATCGCCTTGGAGGCATCCATGGATGAGCCGCCGCCAAAGGCGACGATGGCGTCGCAGCCCTGGTCCTTGTAGAAGTCGATACCCTTTTGCACCAGCGGAATGGGCGCGTCGGGCGTGATCTCGTCAAACACGACGAACTGTGCGCCGCCGGCAGTCAGTGCATCGGTCAGGCCCTTGAGCAAGCCCAGCTTGGAGATGACGCTGTCGGTGACGATGAGGATCTTGCGGTGGCCAAAACCGGCAATGGCCTGGCCCAGGCGGCCGCTGGAGCCGGGGCCCACCAACAATGTGGGTTGGGGGATGGGTATGAAGCGGGTCAGCAGGCCTGCACCCTTCATCAGAGCGCCCAGACCTGTGGATCGAACGGTGTTGCGCATAGCTTCGGGTATCAAGAAATGTCTCCTCGCGAATATGTCAAATGCAGCCAAGGGCGCCACTGTAGTATGCCCATGCAAGCAAGAGTTGGGGCGCTAACCTAGACGCGTACAAACCCTGATGAGGGCTGTCGGATTGTTGCTTCTGTGTGTGGTGGGGGGCGGGGTCTGGGCGCCAGAGCGTTCTGCTCCGTGTCCTCCGCCCGCTGTGCGGGCTCCCCCTTGACCTGCGCAGAACGCTCTGGCACCCAGACCCCTTTACGCTAGCAAGCGGGCTAACGCCGTCAGGGCGGCCGTCTCGGCGCGCAGCACGCGCGGCCCGAGGCTGACCGGTGCGAAGCCGCGTGCAATCGCCATGGCTTCCTCGGCCGCAGCCAAACCGCCCTCTGGTCCCGAGAGAAACGTCGTGTGCTGTGCGACGCCGTCTGCACCTTGCAGCCGCAAGGTGACGGAGCCGTCTGCCAATGAAAGCAGGCACCGCTTGTCCGAACCCGGCTCGGGCAGGGCTTGCAGCCACGCAGCCAGTGTTTTGACGCCGTGCACCAAAGGCACGCGGTTGCCACCGCACTGCTCACACGACGCCACCGCCACGCTTTGCCAATGGGCGATCTTTTTGTCGGCGCGTTCGCCGGACAGGCGCAACACGCTACGTTCAGTCATCAGCGGCTGGATGCTGGCCACGCCCAGCTCGGTAGCTTTTTCCACGAGCCAGTCCATGCGGTCGTTGGCGGGCATGCCGACGGCCAGGTGCACGGACACGCCGTTGCCGGACTCCCGCTCGACCGCGCTGTGCTCGCCCACGCGCACACCCACGTCGCTGCGGCCCATGTGGGTGATGGTGGCTTCAAATTCGCCGCCCACGCCGGCCCATGCGTCAGCTTCTCCGAGCAGGCCATGGCGGCCATTGAACAGCGTGATGCTGTCGCCCGGTTGCAGGCGCAGCACTTGGACATGGCGCGCTGCGCCTGCGGGCAGGTCCAGCAGCGCGTCGCTAACCAAAGGTGCGGGGCAGTAGAAACGGGGCATGCAATGGAGTCACTATCAAATTAGGAGCTATTGAGGCAGTCGCGACGAGGGCTAGAGGCCGATTTGGCTTAAGCCGTCCGGCCGAAAGCATAGGCGTTGGGCACCGCGATGCCCTCCACCTTTTCGACCAGGCGCAGCAGCGGTTTAAGCTCCATGTAGCGCGCGCAGGTGGTGCGGATGTAGGCGATGAAACGCGGCGTATCGGTCAGGTACACGGGCTTTCCGTCGCGCAGCGTCAGGCGTGCAAACAGTCCGGCAATCTTCAGGTGGCGCTGCAGACCCATCCACTCCACCCCCTTGTAGAACTCGCCAAAGTCATTGCCCACCGGCAGCCCGGCCTTGCGCGCCTTTTCCCAGTAGCGAATCGTGATGTCCAGGCAGAAGTCTTCTTCCCAGCTCAGGAAGGCGTCGCGCAGCAGGCTGGCAATGTCGTAGGTGATGGGGCCGTAGACGGCATCCTGAAAGTCGAGTATGCCAAGGCGCGTAGCGGAGGGTTTGCCGGGTACGGAAGCATCGGTTTCGCCGCCGGGCCGCGCCGAGGCGTGGACTTGGGGTTTTGCCAAACGCTCCCCCCCGGGGAGCAGCGATGACGCGCCAGCGCTGAGCGTGGGGGCCACATCCTTCACCATCAAGTTCCTCGGCATGAAATCCCGGTGCATGAACACGCTGGGCCAGGCCAGCGCACTGTCTGCAATGGCGGCAAAGGATTTGTCCAGCACCTGGCGTTGCGCTGCGTCCAGAGTCACCTGGCGGTATTCACGGACATACCACTGGGGAAACAACTCCATCTCCCGCATCACAAAGGCACGGTCATAGACGGGCAACACGCCTTCGCGCGAGGCCTTTTGCCACTGCACCAGCGTCTCCACCGCATCCAGGTACAGATCAAGCGGTGGCGGCGCGTCCGGCTGGATCACATCCTTCAGGGTGTGGGTGCCCAGGTCGGTCAGCAGCATGAAGCCGTTGGCTTCGTCCCAGGCCAGGATGTCGGGCACTTTCAGCCCGGCCTGGATCATCAGTTCGGCAACCTCAACAAAGGGTTTGCAGTCGCCCTTGTCGGGTGGCGCGTCCATGATGATGCGGCTGCTGGCTGTGCCGCCAGCACTGCTGTCCACGCGCAGGTAGCGTCTAAAACTGGCGTCAGCCGAGGCTAGGCGCAGTGTGTGGGGCGCGAGCTGGTGTTTGCCTTGTACGTTGGCGAACCAGGTGTCAAAGAGGGCCTGGCGGGTGGTATCGGTCCACAGGGGGGCTTGGGGGTCGGCCGGGGCCTGGGTGGTGGGGGTTGGGCTCATGGATAATCCATTCTACAAAGCCCCCAAAGATCACCGCCCGTTACGCCCCGTTGCGCAGAATAGAAATCCCTTGTCGATGCCGCCCCTTGCTCCCCGTTTGACCCGATGCGCGACGTAAGTCCCCGTTTGCCCCGGCAGCGTTTTGCGCTGTCCAAGCTGGTGGTGCTGGTCGGACTGGCCTGCGCTGGCGGGGGCGTGCGTGCGCAAGCGCCCGCGGTATCGGTCGCAGGCGCGCAACCGCCAGACGCCGCCCAACTCAAGTCCACCAATATGCTGGATGAGCAATTGCCCCAGCAGACGTCGCAGCTACCGGTATTTGTCGAGGGTGACCGCATGTCAGGTCGCCCCGATAGGCAGGCGACGGTGGAAGGCAATGTGGTCCTGCGCAAAGCTGGCACGGTGATCCGTGCTGACCGCCTGGAGTACGACCAGACCACGGACCAGGCCAAGGCCGACGGGAATGTGCGCATCAACCGCAAGGGGGATATGTTTGAGGGTCCCAAGCTGGAGCTCAAGATCGACGCCTTTGAAGGTTACTTCGATGAGCCACGCTACCGCTTCCTGAAAAGCGATGGCCAGGGCCAGGCCGACCGCGCCGAGTTCATCGACGAAAACCACACCAACATCTACAACGCCAGCTACACCACGTGCCGGCGCAAGCCGGGCCCGGACTGGCTGCCAGACTGGGTTTTGCGCGCCACACGTATTAGCCTGGACAACGACGAAGACATTGGTATTGCCCAGGGCGCCGTGCTGAGCTTCAAGGGGGTGCCGATACTGCCGGTGCCCGCCATCAGCTTTCCGCTGTCTGACAAACGCAAGTCCGGCTTGTTGCCGCCCACCATTGAGCTGGGCAGCGACAACGGCTTGGCCATAGGAATTCCGTACTACTGGAATATTGCGCCCAACCGGGACGCCACCATCACGCCCACGTTCATGACACACCGGGGGGTCGATATTGGCGCGGAGTTCCGTTACCTGGAGCCAACTTACACCGGCATCGTGCGCGCCAACATCATGCCGGGCGACAAGCTGACCAATTCCGATCGTTGGGGCTTGTCGTTCTTGCACCAGGGTGTGCTGGCCACGCCCGTGGGGCCGGTCGGCTTGGCAGCCCATATTAACCGCGTCAGTGACGACAACTACTGGCGCGATTTCACCGGCACCATCGCCGATGCCAATGCCATTGCGAACACCAGCGCCGCCGTGGGTGTGGCAACCACCCAGCGCCTGCTGCCTTCGGGTCTGACGGCCACCTGGGGGCTGGACGCGTTTTCCAGCAGCCTGCGCCTGCTCAAATGGCAAACCCTGCAGGATGTGACCGCGCCTATCGTGCCGCCCTATGACCGTATGCCGCAGATCACGGCACGTTATGCGCTGACCAATGTGCGCGGCATCGATTGGTCCATAGACGGCGACTTCACACAGTTTGAAGCCGACAAGAGCCGCACGCTGCAACCGAATACGCAGCGCGCCGTGGCCCTGCTGCAGGTCAGCCGACCGTGGCTGGCACCGGCCGGCTTTGTGACGCCCAAACTGCAATTGCATGCCAGCACCTATCAGTTCGACAGCCTGCTGGCCAATGGCTCCCAAACCGCAGACAGCGTCGTGCCCACGTTCAGCCTGGACAGCGGTCTGGTCTTCGAGCGCGAGACCAAGCTGTTTGGCCGCAACCTGGTGCAGACGCTGGAGCCGCGCGCCTTTTACGTCTACACGCCTTACCGCGACCAGAGTGCGCAGCCCAACTACGACACGGCTACCAACGACTTCAACTTTGCCACCATCTTCACGGAAAACGCCTTTGTCGGGCATGACAAGATATCCGACAACAATCTGCTAACGCTGGGCGTGACCACACGGTTTCTGGACGCGGACACCGGTGGCCAACTGGCCCGCTTTGGTATTGCCCAGCGCTTGCGCTTTGCCGACCAGCGTGTGACACTGAACCCGACCGACGCACCAGCGGAAGCCGGCTTCAGCGATGTGATGCTGGGCGCATCCGTCAATGTGCAGGACAACTGGGCGCTGGATTCCACGGTGCAGTACAACGGCAAAACCGACCAATCCGTGCGCTCCACGGTGGGTGCGCGTTACAACCCGGGCAATTACCGGGTGATCAATGCAGCCTACCGCTTTCAGCGCGATGTCAGTGAGCAGCTCGACGTTAGCTGGCAGTGGCCACTGAATAATTTGTGGGGCGACAAGGGCTGGGAACTGGGTGCTGGCCGTGGTCAGGGCGAAGGTCGCTACTACAGTGTGGGACGGCTGAATTACAGCCTGAATGAGCGGCGCCTGGTCGACACGGTTCTGGGCGTCGAGTACGATGCGGGCTGCTGGCTGGCCCGTGTAGTGCTCGAGCGGGTGCAGACCAGCACATCCACTGCGACGACGCATTTGATGTTCCAGTTGGAGTTTGTGGGTTTTAGCCGTATCGGCCTGGGCGGAAGCCCTATACAAACTTTGACCCAGAACATTTCCCGTTACCAAAATCTGCGGAATTCGGGCGGCACGAACAGCCGCTTTAGCAACTACGATTGAGAGACCATGAATTTTCGAATTTGGACAGCAGCCCCTGTTTTGGGCATTTTGTGCGGCGTTCTGGCGACCGGCGTGCACGCCCAGGCTGTGCAGCAAGCGGACTATATTGTGGCCGTGGTGAACTCGGAGCCCATCACCAACAGCGAGGTCCGAACGGCCTTGCAGCGCGTGGCCAATGACATTGCGCAGCAGCGCCAAACCGCGCCGCCGATGGACGAATTGCGCCGCCGGGTGCTGGAGCGCTTGATCAATGAGCGGGCGCAACTGCAAGTGGCAGTGGACGCGGGCATACGCGTGGACGAAGCCATTGTGGACCAGTCAGAGCAAGCAGTGGCCCGCCAAAATCAGGTCGACGTGGCCGAGCTGCGCGCCCGCGTGCGCAAGGACGGCATCACGATCAGCCAGTTCCGCAAACAACTGCGCGACCAGGTGCTGTTGTCGCGTTTGCACGAGCAACAGGTCGAAGGCCGTATCCGCATCTCGGATGCTGATATTGACCGCGCACTGGCAGAGCAGCAAGGCGGCAGCGCCGATCCGTCGGCGCAAGAAGTGAATTTGGGCCATCTACTGGTGTCGGTGCCCGAAAAAGCCACCACCGAACAGTCGGCCGCTCTGTATGCACAGGCACAAAAAGTCCTGGCCCGCATCCGCGCCGGTGAAGACTTCGCGGCTCTGGTGCAAGAGCTGTCTGCGGCGGACCGCACCAATGGTGGCCAATTGGGTCTGCGCCGAGCGGATCGTTACCCACCGGCTTTCTTGACGGCCAGCCAAAACCTGTCTGTGGGTGAGGTCTCCGAAGTTGTGCGCACCGGCGCCGGTTTCCACATCCTGAAAGTGGTCGAGCGAAAGGCGCCTGCAGCACCCTCGATGGCTATTGTCCAAAGCCACGCGCGGCACATCCTGTTGCGCACCGGCCCCGAGCTGACACAGGCAGCGGCCATTGCCAAACTGGCCGATTTCAAGAAACGCATTGAGGCTAAAACTGCTACCTTTGCGGCCCTGGCCCGCGAAAATTCGCAAGACGGCAGCGCCACCCAAGGCGGTGATCTGGGCTGGGTTAGCCCTGGTGCCTTTGTGCCGGAGTTTGAAGATGCCATGGGCCGCCTGGCCGAAGGACAGATCAGCCCGCCCTTGGTGTCGCGTTTTGGCGTCCACCTGATCGAATTGATGGAACGTCGCCGAGTGGAGATGAAGCCGCAGGAAGTACGCGAAACCATTCGCAACCAATTGCGCGCCAGCCGCTACGACGCTGCATTCACCACCTGGGCCCAAGATATCCGGGCCAATGCATTCGTGGAGTTCCGCGAGCCGCCACAGTGAGCGCGGAGCGCGTCCGATTGCTGCCTGCATGAAACACATCGCGCGTAGACGCTTTGGCCAGCATTTCCTGACCGATGGCGGCATCATCGATGCCATTGTGGATGCCATCGCGCCGAAACCCGGCCAGCGCATGGTCGAAATTGGCCCGGGATTGGCTGCGCTGACGCAGCCTCTGGTCGAACGTCTTGGTCATCTGACGGTCATTGAGCTAGACCGCGACCTGGCTGTGCGCCTGCGGGCCCATGGCCATCTCACGGTCATCGAGTCGGATGTGTTGAAAGTGGACTTTGCCCTCGTGCAGTCTGCATGGCCAGCTACGGATTCGATAGCAAGTGCCGGAAATACTTCCGCTGCATCCGAGAAGCTGCGTGTGGTAGGTAACCTGCCCTACAACATCTCAACCCCCATCCTGTTTCACTTGCTGGACGCAGTGGATGCCGTGGAGGACCAGCACTTCATGCTGCAAAAAGAAGTCATCGATCGCATGGTGGCAAAACCAGCCACCTCGGCGTTCGGTCGCCTGAGCGTGATGTTGCAGTGGCGTTACGCGATGGAGAATGTGCTGCTGGTGCCACCCGAAAGTTTCGACCCACCGCCCCGCGTCAACAGCGCTGTGGTGCGAATGATTCCGCTGGCGCATCCGCCTACCCTGAATGTGGAACTATTGAGCGAACTGGTGCAGGTGGCCTTTAGCCAACGCCGCAAGCTCTTGCGCAACACGCTGGGCCGTTGGCTGGAGGAACAGGGGTTCAGCGGGAGCTTCGATGTGCAAAGGCGGGCCGAAGAGGTGCCGGTGCAGGAGTATGTGGCGTTGGTGCAGCACCCCAGTCTGGCCAAGCAGACGTAAAAAAGCCCACTGGTAAGTGGGCTTTTTTGTGAAGTGACGCTGAGCAATTTTTCGACGGGCCGCCCCTAGAAAAATTAGCCCCCTCGGGGGGCAGCGCAGTACGCGACGCGACAAGCGTGGGGGCTCGTCTATGCCGCTGCGAGCCAGTATCCCGAGTTAAAGGGACTGCTCATGCGCAGCGCCAGTGGCGATACGTCCAACAATTTGTCGGTGGGCATCTTCTCGCCCGATTCGGTTGCCATCTCAATACCCGCAAGTGATGCGGCCTGGGCGGTGGTTCCGTTTGCCTCGTTCGCCCGTTCTGCTTGGCTGGTGTGTGCAGAACGGGCTACAGAAAAGAATAGAAGCATCGGAAGGGTATCTTCCGGTCCCCCCAATAATCTGCAGTGTCGCGGAAGATGTCGAGCAGTTGCTCGCGTGCTTCTTTGTCAAACTTGGTGTTGGCAGGGATGTGCTCCAGCACGGCGATGAAGCCGGGCTGTGGGCCCGACTTGTGCACCGGGTCGGTCATGCTGTCATAGAGGGCATCAAAGTTCTTGCCCACATGTGCTGGCAACTTGAACTGGTTTCCAATCATGTCCAGCACATCCTGTTTGGTCTGTGCTTCGGCCAGATTGGCGTACAGAAAGTGGTGGCCCAGGCCTTGCGCAGCTTCCTGCAAATCCGGCACCCTGAAGGCCCGAATCGATTGAACGATATTCGTTCTGACTGTTCGAAGTGGCATATCCATTCCCGCTTCACCTTTTTAAAAAATTCAAATTCGATCTACGGCACGATCTTGCGAAAACTCGCATAGTGATCGGCCGTGTAGTAACAGGCATCCGGTGCAGTGGTCTGGCCACCGCACACAATTCGACGGGCGCCCCGGTCGCGTGACCGGGGTGTTTTGACGGTGTATTCGTGGTAATAGCCACGCTTTGCAGCTGGTAGCGCCCGCTCGCGGTTGCCAAAAACTACACCGTCTTTTCCGAACGGAAAAGGTCCACCTTGGTGAATCAACTGGTAGGTTTCGATGCCTTGCGCAGGCAATTGGTTCAATGCAATTGAAGCATCGATGGAATTTGATTCCCTGGCTTGAACAGCCCCCCAGGCTCCGGTCAGCACCAGCAAAACGCTGGTGAACACTAACTTAGAAATACCTCTGCGCACCATGAAACCTCTCAAGCGACTCCGGGTAAACCCGAAAAATCCAAGAGATGGAGTGTCGTGTATTCCGCTAAAAAAAGCAAGACCCTGCCTAAATATTAGGCAAAGATTCTGTAAAATTTTGTGCAGTAAGTGTGCGCAAACTTAGACGCTAAGTCTTAGCGGGTGGCGTTAGCGTCGGCAACGGTGAGTGCTGTCATATTTACAATGCGGCGCACCGTCGTGCTCGCAGTGAGTACATGCACCGGTTTGGCGGCACCCAAAAGCACCGGGCCAATGGCGATGTTGCCGCCAGCGGCGGTCTTGAGCAGGTTGTAGGCGATGTTGGCCGCGTCGATATTGGGTAGCACCAGCAGGTTGGCATCGCCGTGCAAGGTGCTGTTGGGCATCAGCACCTTGCGGGCCGCGCCATCCAGGGCTACGTCGCCATGCATTTCGCCATCCACTTCCAACCATGGTGCCTGCTGCCGCAGCAGCGCAAGTGTGTCGCGCATCTTCAGTGCGCTCGGCTCGTTGCTGCTGCCAAAGCTGGAATGGCTCAGCAGCGCGACCTTGGGTTTGAAGCCAAACCGGCGCATTTCTTCGGCCGCCATGATGGTGATTTTTGCCAGTTGCGGCGCGCTGGGGTCGTAGTTGACGTGGGTGTCGACCAGAAAAACCTGGCGCCCGGGCAGCATCAGGCCGTTCATGCAGGCGTAGATGGGTACATCCAGACGGGCGTCGCCGCCCTGAGCCGGGCGTTTGCCGATGACCTGGTCGATGTACTGCAAATGCACCGCCGTGGTGCCCCACGTGCCACAAATCATGCCATCCACATCGCCCTTGTGCAGCAGCATGGAGCCAATCAAGGTGAGGCGTCGGCGCATCTCGATCTTGGCCATCTGGGCCGTCACGCCCTTGCGCTCGGTCATCTGGTGGTAGGTCTGCCAAAAGTCGCGGTAGCGGTGGTCCTGCTCCACGTTGACCACGTTGTAGTCCACACCCTCTTTCAGGCGCAGGCCGAATTTTTCGATCCGTTCGGCAATCACGCCGGGGCGGCCGATCAGCGTGGGCAGCGCAATACCTTCGTCCACGACGATCTGTGCGGCGCGCAGGATGCGTTCTTCTTCGCCTTCGGCAAACGCCACACGCTTTTTCAGCGCCTTCTTGGCCGCTGTGAAGATGGGTTTCATCGTCGTGCCGGATGCGTAGACAAAGCTTTGCAGCCGCTCGCGGTAGGCATCCATGTCGGCAATCGGGCGCAGGGCCACGCCACTGTCGGCCGCTGCTTGGGCGACTGCCGGCGCAATCTTCATCATCAGGCGCGGGTCGAACGGCTTGGGAATCAAGTATTCGGGGCCAAAGGCCAGTTGCTCACCGGCATACGCCATGGCCACGACTTCGCTTTGCTCGGCCTGGGCCAGGTCGGCAATGGCATGCACCGCAGCAATCTCCATTTCCACCGTGATCGTAGAGGCTCCCGCGTCCAGCGCACCGCGGAAGATGTACGGGAAACACAGCACGTTGTTGACCTGGTTGGGGTAGTCGGTGCGGCCGGTGGCCATGATGGCGTCGTCGCGCACGGCCTTAACCTCTTCGGGCAGGATCTCGGGCGTGGGGTTGGCCAGCGCAAAGATAAGCGGCTTGGCTGCCATGGTCTTCACCATGTCGGCTTTGAGCACACCACCGGCGGACAGGCCCAAAAAGATGTCGGCGCCAGCTATCGCGTCGCGTAGCGTGCGTTCGCTGGTCTTTTGGGCAAACACGGCCTTGTCTTCGTCCATTAACTCCAGGCGGCCTTCAAACACCAAGCCGGCCAGGTCGGTGACCCAGATGTTCTCGCGTGGAATGCCCAGCTTCACGAGCAAGCCCAAGCAAGCAAGTGCCGCGGCACCCGCGCCCGAGGTGACCAGCTTGACCTTCTTGGGGTCTTTGCCCACGACCTTCAGCCCGTTCAAAATGGCGGCGCCCACGCAGATGGCTGTGCCGTGCTGGTCGTCGTGGAAAACCGGGATCTTCATGCGCTCGCGCAACTTGCGCTCGACGTAAAAGCAATCGGGTGCCTTGATGTCTTCCAGGTTGATGCCACCAAAGGTGGGCTCCAGCGAGGCGATGATGTCGACCAGTTTGTCCAGGTCGTGCTTCTCGTCAATCTCCAGGTCGAACACGTCGATGCCGGCAAACTTCTTGAACAGCACGCCTTTGCCTTCCATAACCGGCTTGGAGGCCAGCGGGCCGATGTCACCCAGGCCCAGCACTGCTGTGCCATTGGTGATGACGGCGACCAGGTTGCCGCGGCTGGTGTACTTGTAGGCGTTGTTGGGGTCTTTGACGATCTCTTCACAGGGTGCGGCCACACCAGGCGAATAGGCCAGCGCGAGATCGTGCTGGTTGACCAATTGCTTGGTGGCGCTAACGGCGATTTTTCCCGGCGTCGGAAACTCGTGGTATTCCAAAGCGGCTTGACGCAATTGGGCGCTTTTTTCAGCCGAACTGGAGACCGGAGGTTTTGGGGAAATGGGCGTCTGATTTGGCATCTTGCATCCTCTGCGGCGCCCGTCCGTGCGAAGAAGGCGCATGGCCCGGTGCCCTGTTATAGGCTTTGCATTGTAGACCTGGGCTTTGCCGCTGGGTCGCGGTGCTCACCCGTATTTGCCACAGCCTGATGCAGAATGGACATGGATCGATACCGTGCAGAGCGCGTGGCAACCCAGGGCTGCTCGAGAGACGCCTGAAGAGGCGTTCCGCGAGATGACTACAATTGAAATATACCGCTAGCCCTCGTCCTACATGAATATTAAGCTATCTTATTTATAGCATTCGGATCATCTAACTGCGGGCAAAGACTCCTCATGCAAATCCCTTTACCGGCCGACGACCCCGACGACACAGCCCAGAGTGCCAACGCGCGGGCGCGTGCAGCGTCGCGCACCACGTGGGTTAGCGTGGGTATCAACCTGGTGTTGAGCGGCGTGCAGATCGCCGTGGGTGTGTTCGCCAAATCCCAGGGACTGGTGGCTGACGGCATCCATTCGCTGTCTGATCTGGTGGCCGATGGCGCGGTGCTTCTGGCCAGTCACCACAGCCAGAAAGATGCGGACCATGACCACCCCTACGGCCACCAGCGGTTCGAGACGGCGGCATCCTTAATACTGGGTTTGCTGCTACTGGTCGTTGGGCTTGGCATGTTGTGGTCGGCGTTCCAAAAACTCCAGGCTCCTGAGACTGTGTCGCTGGTGCATGCGGCCGCGCTGTGGGTCGCCGCTGGCGCTTTGGTGGCCAAAGAGCTGCTGTTTCGTTACATGCTGGGGGTGGCCAAGCAGGTTCGGTCCAGCATGTTGGTGGCCAATGCCTGGCATGCGCGCTCGGATGCCGCGTCTTCGCTGGTGGTGGGCATCGGTATTGTCGGCAATTTAGCGGGATATCCGATTCTGGACCCCATCGCCGCGCTGATCGTCGGCCTGATGGTGGCCAAAATGGGGTGGAGTTTTGGCTGGAGCGCCATGAACGACCTGATGGACCTGGCGGCCGATGACGAAGAGGTAGCGGCTATCCGATCGACCCTGGAGCAGACGCCCGGCGTCAGTGGCGTACACGAAGTGCGTACCCGCAAGATGGGCGACATGATCGTGGTCGATGCCCACCTGGAAGTGGATGCATCCATGACGGTGGAGGCCGGCCATGCCATCGCCGTGTTGGCCCGCCAGCGGGTCATGCAACGCCACCGCGTGCTCAACCTCATGACCCATGTAGACCCTTGGAAGCGCCCGGACCTGGACTAATCCCAAGCTTTAAGGCGTGGTGCTATTCGATACGCTGCCCGGTGCGCTCCAGCCGTGGCAGCCAATTGCCCTTGATGGCGGCGGACGCGACGATGTGGTGCGCCTTGCCGATGAGCAGGTGGCGCGGCACGAAGCCGATGTAGCGCGAGTCGGCGCTGTTGTCGCGGTTGTCACCCAGGAAGAAATAACTGTCCTTGGGTACCACCAGCGGCCCGAAGTCACGCCGGGCACCCATTTCGGGCAGAAACTGCACGGTGCGCTCGTTGCCGGCCACGCGTTCGCGGATCTGCAGCGCCGTGGTTGTAGAGCCGCTGTCCAAGGGCTCGGCGACCGGATCGGGCGCTGAGTACTGGGCTACCGCGCCATTGATCGTGAGCACCTCGCTGCGCATCTGCACCACATCACCCGGCAGGGCAACCAGGCGCTTGATAAGGCGAATGCCGTCTGCTGGTGACGTGAAGGTGATGACGTCACCACGCTGCGGCTCGCCGGTGCTGAATATTGCTGTGTCGCTGAGTGGCAGTTTGAAGTCGTAGGCCACCCGGTTCACCAGAACCACGTCGCCTTCCAAAATGGTGGGGCGCATGGAGCCTGAGGGGATTGGATTCCAGTCGGCAATCGCCAGCCGAAAGAAACCAAAGCAGATCAAAAAGGCGATGAAGCCACGGTTCTGTTTCAGGAAATTTTTCAAGGGCTACTCCGAGTGGACTGGGGCGTTGAAACGTGCTTGACAAATAAGTCTATACGCGGCGGGTCGAAATGACCACACGCTCAAGTGTCACGGTGCGTGGTGCGGTGTTGGTTTTTGCCAGGCTGGTGGTGGTATCCATGCTGTTGTGGCCATTGCTGGCCAGTTGCTCAAAGCCCATCAGCATGCTGCCGTGGAGCACCAGGAATGCGGTGGCGGCGATGGCGAAAGCGGTGATGCTGAAACGGTTGTTGCTAGTGAATGTCATGGTGTTCTCCGGTGGTTTCGTTGCTGGTCGTTTGGGACCCGATGACCGAACTGTAGGAGTGACCGATGTGCGTTGCCAGCGGCGTGCGACGGACTGCGCTTTGATGCGAAAGGCGGTTGAAATGGCGCGCTAGGCTGCGTGCCGATTCAACGTTTGGTGCGTGCGTGGAAGCGTATGGGTTGCGTTTCGCCGTTGCGTTGTTTGTCCACCACCTTGTCGCATCCGCTGCAATCACAGCCGGAAGAAGTGGAGGCGGCGCGCTGCAAGGGCGCCTTCAGCCGCAGCCCCAGCGGCAGGCGCAATAGCCCTTGCGCGATCACGCGGCGGGCGGCTGCAGGCATCAGCGTCCACAGCGCATATAGGCTGCAGCCCGAGACCAGCAAACCGACAACCAGAAATTGAGTGTTCACGCCGTCAACCTCCCAACCACAGCGTCAGCCGGTAGGTTGCAAACGACGCCGCATAGGCTAGCGCAAACATATAGGTTGCCATCAGGATGGGGTAGCGCCACGAATTGGTTTCACGCTTGACGACCGCCAGCGTCGAAATGCACTGCGGCGCAAACACATACCAGGCCAGCAACGAAAAGGCCGTGGCCAGCGACCAGCCCTGGGCGATGACCGGCGCCAGCGTGCTGGCTACGGAGTCACCAGCGGCCGACAGTGCATAGACGGTGCCCAGTGCGCCGACGGCCACCTCACGCGCCGCCAGGCCCGGCACCAGCGCCACTGAAATCTGCCAATTGAAACCGATGGGCGCAAACAAGGGCTCCAGAAAATGCCCGAGCATGCCGGCCATGCTGTACTGGATGGCCGGGCCGGTAGCACCTTTGGGCGCGCCGGGGTAGGTGGACAAGAACCACAGCACCACCATTAGCGCAAAAATGATGCCGCCCACGCGTTGCAGGAATATGCGCGCACGCTCCCACAAGCCCAGGGCCAGGTTGCGCACGCCTGGCAGGCGGTAGGGCGGCAACTCCAGCATCAGTGGCTGGTAACGGCTCTTCATCCACAGGCGTTTGAACACCCAGGCCACGGCCATGGCCGACACCACGCCGGCCACATACAGACCAAACAACGTCAGCCCGCGCAGGTTGAAGATGCCCACGCTGCGGTCTGGCACAAAGGCGCCAATCAGCAGGGCATAGACCGGCAGGCGTGCCGAACAGGTCATCAGCGGCGCGACCATGATGGTGGCCAGCCGGTCCTGCCAATTGGCAATCGTGCGGGTGGCCATGATGCCGGGGATGGCGCAGGCAAAACTCGACAGCAGCGGGATGAAAGCCCGCCCAGACAGGCCCACCTTGCCCATCAGGTTGTCCAGCAAAAAGGCGGCACGCGGCAGGTAACCCGAATCTTCCAGCACCAGGATGAAGAAAAACAAAATCAGAATCTGCGGCAGGAATACCAGTACCCCACCAGCTCCGGCAATTACGCCGTCCACCAGCAAGCTGCGCAAGGGGCCGTCATCCATATGGGTGGTGGTCCACTCGGCCGTCCAGGCCATGGCGGCCTTTATGGCGTCCATGGGCACATTGGCCCATGAAAATACCGCCTGGAATATCAGGAACAACAACACCGCCAGTATCAACAGGCCCCACACCGGGTGCATGGCCAAGGCGTCGAGGCGGAAGTTAAACCGTTGGAACTGTCCGGCTTGTGGTGCGGCAATGGCCAGAATGCGCCGCACCTCGGTTTGTAAGGTGGCACTGTCGCGCGGGGGATGCGAGGTTGCTTCGGCCACGGCGGGCGCGGATGCGGCTGCCAACGTGCTGGCCAGAAGATCCCTATCCAGCTGGGCTAATAGTTTCGCGTGGCCGTTGTACTGGACGGCGACCGTCTCCACGACCGGGCAACCCAGCTCGGCTGCAAGTTTGGCCACGTCAATAGCTAGACCTCGCTGGCGTGCCACGTCGGCCATGTTCAGCGCAACGATGACCGGGTGGCCCAGGCGCTGCACTTCGAGCACCAGACGCAAGTTCATGCGCAGATTGGTCGCATCGACGACAGCCACTATGGCGTCCACCGGTGCCTCACCCGCGCGCCGGCCTTCAATCACCTCTAGCGTGACTTCCTCATCTGGCGTGGCCGGGTGCAGGCTGTAGACACCAGGCAGGTCGATGACCGACACGGTCTTGCCACTGGCCAGGCGCAGCAGGCCCATCTTGCGCTCCACGGTCACACCGGCATAGTTGGCGACTTTCTGGCGCGCGCCGGTCAGCAGGTTGAACAGCGCAGTCTTGCCGCAGTTCGGGTTGCCGACCAAGGCTACATTCCAAGGTGTAGTGGGCAATGGGACAGCGGTGGCACTCATACAGGGGTCACCTCTATGCAATCGGCTTCGACAAAACGCAATGCAAACATGGTTTCACCGATCACAACGGCCAGCGGCTCGCGCCCGCCAGGGCCGCGGCGCATGAGCTGCAGTGGTTCACCGGGGATAAAGCCCAGTTCGCCCAAGCGCTGCAAGGTCGCGTTGTCTGCCAGCGCCGAATTGCCACTGACCCGCGCTACGGTGGCGTAGGACCCTGCGGGGAGATCGGTGAGGCGCATGGTGAACAAATAGACAGGTTGGTTTTGCCAGATGCGGCAATCTAAATGCGAGTCTATCTCATTTAGAGAATGCCGACCTGTGCCGAGGCTTCTGCAGACTACACCGACGTACGGCAGCTCTGTGACGTGCAATGTGCCACTGGTCGCATGGGCCTGGTGCAACGCAGGCCGGTCGCCTATTCTTGGGCCATCGAGATCGGTAGCCCACCGCTGTCTTGATCACAGGAACAAGCCTGTGCCGTACGGTGCGGACACACGTGAAAGTAGAGGATGCAACCATGACGTTGGCCCAAGAACTGGAAAACCTGGAACAGATGCACAACCGCGGAGCGCTGAGCGAGGCCGAGTTCGTCCAGGCCAAAGCGCGTCTGCTGCAACCCACCGCAGCGGCTGCCGCTGCTGCACCGCGGGTCGGCCCCAGCGCACTCAATGGCCTGCGCCGTTCCCATTCCGACCAATGGCTGGGCGGTGTATGCGGCGGACTCTCCGCCTTCACCGGTGTAGATAGCTGGCTGTGGCGCCTGCTGTTTGCGTTGATGGTGATTTGCGCAGGCACCGGCCTGTTGCTGTACGTGTTGATGTGGATTCTGGTGCCGCTGGAGCCCGAAACCTACCGCACGCCGCTGTCCAATAATTCCTGAGCGGAAGCGGGCGCGGCCGCCAGCACATAGGCTTCAAACGCCTCGGCCGGCACCGGCCGGCTGAACAGATAACCCTGGAACAGGTGGCAGCCGTTTTGCATCAAAAACTGCTGCTGCCCCAGCGTCTCCACCCCCTCGGCAATCACCGCGAAATGCAGGCTGTCGCCCAGACCGATGACCATGCGCGCAATGGCCGCATCGTTGCTGTCAGTCAGTATGTCGCGTATAAAAGACTGGTCGATCTTCAACTGGTCTAGCGGCAGGCGCTTGAGGTAGTTCAGCGACGAATAGCCGGTGCCAAAGTCATCCAGCGAAAAGCCCACGCCCAAAGCCCTTAGCTGCGCCATCTTGGCGATGATGTCGTCAATGTCGTGCACCAGCGAGCTCTCGGTCAGCTCCAGCTTCAGGCGGCGCGGCTGCACCCCGGTGCGCTCGATGACGGATTGCACCTGCTGCACAAAATCGGCCTGACGAAACTGCCGAACACTCACATTGACCGCCAGCGTCAGCCTGTCCATCCCCGGCTTGGCCGACCACTCCACCAACTGCGAGCAGGCCGTACCCAGCACCCATGCGCCCAGCGGCAGGATGAGCCCGGATTGTTCGGCCAGTGGAATGAATTCGTCCGGCGGCACGAGGCCCAACTTTGGGTGGCGCCAGCGCAGCAGCGCCTCGGCCCCTGTCACGTGCCCCTCGGACGTGACCTGCGGCTGGTAGGTCAAGAAAAACTCGCCGCGCATCAAGCCTTTGCGCAGAGCGACTTCCATCGCGGAGTGCTCGGCCAGATCCGCCACCATCACATGCACCAGTGCATAGATTCCCAGGGCCGAGAAGAAATTGTTGACCCAGGTGCCCCAGACACGCATGCCATCGGGCAGCGTATAGCCCATGTCGATACCTGCAGGCCAACTAGCCAACACCACAAAGCCGGTGCAGATAATGCCGGTCACGCTATACCGCATGGCTGGCGAGTCGTCGCGCAAAAAAACCAGCCCGGCGATCGCCAACACCAGCAAGAAGTTGTGGGTGGACCTGGGCGCCTGCGCACTGGGCACATCCAGCAGCAGACTGACGCCGCAAATGACGATGAACATACTGATGACCAGCAGGAAGAACGCAACGCGGGTGCGTTTGAAATGGGTCAGCACCGCAATCGTGATGCCCACAGCCAGCATGACCAGGTCCATGGCCACGATGGCCCAGGCTCCTCTGCTGGAGAAAAAAGCCGCCCAGCCCAGGCCCAGCACGATCAGAAGCGCCGCGCCAATCCACAACGTCATGCGCATGCGCCGCCGGTGAAGCTCTCGGCGGGGCGATCGGTTGGGGGTGTCGGGTGGCGTGTGCATGGCGGGGGTGGACCCGTTACAGGCTAATGCCAGCTCCGCACAGCGTCAACTCTTTTTGTCTTGTGCGACCCGGTGTTGCCAATAGACAAAAAGTGGCGCGCCCACAATCTCCAGCGCCGTGAAGCCGATGAAGGGAGTCAGCGGAAGGCCCACATTGACCATGGAAACCAGTCGGCCGATGCCACCCAGGAAAATCATCAACCACAGAAAACGGAACAAAACCGTCTCTTGCGCGATACGCGGCACAAGCCACCAGCTCGCCAGTCCCAAGCCCAGCCATACACCGGCCAGAAAGCGCATATTGCTATCCAGCGTGGCGTCTTCAGGCAGATGCAGGCTGGCATACAGCGGGTCGCGTATGCCCATCATTTGCACAATACCGGTGATGACAGGCACTGCGCCCATCAAAGCACTGACGATCTGCAGCGGTCGCTTGTTCATGGCCAATCTCCTGTTGTACGTGTGGTTTAGTTGGCGAGCAGATCCAAAACCAGGCCAGCCGCATACAAAACATTGGCCAGCGCAATGCCGCGCAAAGGCACGCTGAACCAGTAGCGTTGGGCCAGCGCCAGGTAGGCCAGCAACACGGCCATACCCAATACCAGCAGAAAGAGGGATTGCCGCAACACCACCCACTGGACCAGCGCCAAATAAGCCCAGACCAACCCAAACAGCATGGCGCCCAGGCTGTGGCTGGCATGGAAGCCCTTGGCCGCGCGCGCCATCGTGGTCTGGCGCGAGATGATGGGCGACACCACCTTCAGCGCTTCGGTCACCACCGGATCGCGTGGGTCAAATTTGTTGCCAGAGAACGTGAACAGCAAATGCACACTGCCCAGCAGCCCGACTACAGCGGCGCTGGCGGTGATGAAAACGGGTGCGAGCAGCATGGCAACTCCTGGTAAATGCAAACAATAGCTATCGGCGGTAAATCTTTACAGAGAAAAGATGTGTGTGAATTGTTGCATGCTTATCTTTCTCGTGTCAAGATACACCGATGACCACCTCCACAAGCCGCACCGTCAAGCCTGTTGCAAAGCCCCTCGCCGAGCGCACGGCACAGACCGTCAACCCCAGTAGACCTCGCACCGTGCGCAAGGCCATGACGTCAGCGCCCAAGAGCTACCACCATGGCAATCTGCGCGAATCCTTGTTGACTGCCGCGGAGTCCACGCTGGCCGAGCGCGGCGTACACGGCACCACGTTGCGTGATGTGGCCAAGGCGGCTGGTGTATCCCACGCCGCGCCGTACCACCACTTCACCAGCCTGAACGACCTGCTCGCTGCGGTGGCCGAGCGGGGATTTATTGCGCTGGGTGATGCGATGCAAAAGGCGTCATTCACGCCCGACACACACGAGCGCCTGTTGCAGATCGGCCAGGCCTATGTGCGCTGTGCACGCGCCCAGCCCGCGCGCTTTCGGCTGATGTTTGCGCCGCAACTGGCCGGTTTGGCGTCCTCCCCTGCGCTCAAAGCGGCGTCCGACCGCGCCTTTGGCTTGCTGATGGCGGCGTCGTGTGCACATGACAACGTCCATGGCCCCGAGCTGGCCCTGACCGGCTGGACCCTCTCGCATGGTCTGAGCAATCTGCTGATCGACGGTGCGCTGGACCATGTGCCTGGCGCGCTGCAGGACCCTGATGCCTTGGTGCGCCAATTGACGCTGCGGGCCTTGGGGCGAATGGCATCACGCCGCAGCGCCAGCAAGCCCCGCAAAGTGCCCTAGCCGTGGCATTAGACTGCGCCTTGCATTGCAAGGAGGCACAGCACATGGCAGACAGCAGCGACAAACCGATTCCAGACGACGAAAAAAAACGCTTGCGTGAACGCGTGGAGCGCCTGCTGCTGCAGGCGCCGCAGACCAGCACTGGCAGTGTGGCCGTTGGCGGCAAGACGCTGCACTACAGCGCCAGCGCGGGCTTTGTGCCCATCGTTGCGGATATGTCCGACAGCCACAAGGGCGAGCCGGATGCTGCGCTGTTTTTGACCAGCTATACATTGCAGCACAAGGGTGTGGCGCCCAAGCCTGCGCAGCGCCCCATTTTGTTCGCCTTCAATGGTGGCCCGGGTTCCGCGTCGATTTGGTTGCACCTGGGTGCCCTGGGCCCAAAGCGCGTGCCCATCAACGACGACGGCAGCATGCCGCCCCCGCCCTATGGCGTGGAAGACAACCCCCACACCTGGTTTGAACATTTCGATCTGGTTTTTGTAGACCCACCCCACACCGGCTATTCGCTGACCGCCAGCGACGCAGCCCGCAAGAAAATGCTCAGCGTAGATGGTGATGTGGATGCGCTAGCTGAGTGCATACGCGTCCACCTGAGCCGCTCCCAGCGCTGGGGCTCCCCGGTCTACCTGGCGGGTGAAAGTTATGGCACCACACGCGGTGCAGCCTTGGCCGACAAGCTGCTGGACATGGGCATCGCGCTGGCCGGTGTCATTCTGGTCAGCTGCGCGATGGACATCCAGACACTGGAATTCGGTGGCAAGAATGACTTGGCGTATGCGCTGTACCTGCCCGGCTTTGCGGCCGCCGCGCAGTACCACGGCAAGCTCAAGGGCACGCTGGGCGATTCGGGTGCACAGGCCAGGGCCGCGGCCGAAGCCTTTGTGCAGACCGACTACCTGGCCGCATTGCACCAGGGTGGCCGCCTGTCCGCCATGCAACGCAGCCGCATCGCCAAACGCATGGCCGAGCTAACCGGCATCCGCGCCGACGTCATTGAAGACAACGATCTGCGCATCTCCGACATGGTGTTCTTCAGCGAACTGCTGCGCGACCAGGGCCGCATGGTCGGCCGGCTCGAAGCCCGCGTCACCGGCCCCATGGGTGCACGCAAATCGCGCGATTGGGAATTTGACCCGGGGCTGGAGGCCATCTTCGGCCCCTACGCCATGGCCAGCCACGCCTATATGCACGAGCAGTTGGGTGTGCAAACTGACCAGCGCTATGAAGTTTTGTCCATGGATGTCAACAAATCGTGGAACTGGCTGCAGGGCGAATCCAAAGGCAATAGCTACACCAGCACCAGCGGCGCACTGGCCCGCGCGCTGCGGCGCAACCCAAACCTGCGCGTGCTGGTTGCCAGTGGTTACTACGACCTGGGCACGCCCTACTCTGCCAGCGACTATTCGCTGGCCCGTATGGACTTGTCACCCGACGTCATGGCCCGCATCACACACCACTACTACGACGCTGGCCACATGATGTACACCCGCACTGACGATCTGAAGAAGCTGAAGGCGGACTTGAAGGCTTGGTTGGGGTGAACGGGGTGCCTGTTGCGAACGGTGGGATACAGGCGGTTTCTTTGAAGTTGGTCTTTTTTGGGGGGATGGACCTCGCTTTTTTGAACAGCCTTCAACGGCCGAATAGCCGAACAACCCACTCCCCCAGCCCCTCGCCCCGCCGGGCGAGGGGAGTCTCAACAGCCGATTTGGTTGTGTCGTGCCGGTTACGGCGCTACTGGCGGTGCGGCGCGGTACGTGCTGGTGGTACCACGGCCCTGGCGCTGCGGTCGGAGTAAACGGCTGCCGCGTAGGCGCGCACCCGCTGGCCGCTGCGCGCGCCAGTGGCTCCGCGCCACCTAAGCACGAGGTCTCTAGGACAGTTGGTTCAAAGCCATAGTGCCCAAACTCGCAACGCAACCTCACTGCGGTAATGCCGTAGCCGGAGCGCAGAGACAAAATCGGCTGTTAAGACTCCCCTCGCCCGGCGGGGCGAGGGGCTGGGGGAGTGGGTAGTCGGATATTGGGGTTGG
>NZ_JANXUQ010000047.1 GCF_025356155.1 Rhodoferax sp.
GGGTTGCAAGATCTCATAGGGGCTCATCGTGGCGTCGCCGACGAAAATCAGCTTGTAGTCTTTGTTGTACTTGCGGATGATGTCCCAGGTCTCAAATTTTTCGGCAAAGCGGCGGCGGTTGTTCTTCCACATGAAGTCGTATACGCAGTTGTGGAAGTAATAGAACTCCAGGTGCTTGAACTCGGTCTTGGTGGCGCTGAACAGTTCTTCCACGCGGGCGATGTGCTCGTCCATGGTGCCGCCCACGTCCATCAGCAGCAGCACCTTGACATTGTTGTGGCGCTCGGGCCGCATCTTGATGTCGAGGTAGCCTGCGTTGGCCGCCGTCCGGCTGATGGTTTCGTCCAGGTCCAGCTCGTCCTCATGGCCTTCGCGGGCAAACTTGCGCAGGCGGCGCAGCGCCACCTTGATGTTGCGCGTGCCCAGCTCCTGGGTGTCGTCGTAGTCTTTGTAGCTGCGCTGGTCCCAGACCTTGACCGCGCTCTTGTTGCGGCCTTTGTCCTGGCCGATGCGGATGCCTTGGGGGTTCTGGCCATAAGCGCCGAAGGGAGATGTACCACCCGTGCCAATCCACTTGCTGCCGCCTTCGTGGCGTTCTTTCTGCTCTTCGAAGCGCTTTTTCAGTGTCTCCATTAACTCGTCCCAGCCCAGCTTCTGGATCTTGGCCAGTTCTTCGGGGCTGAGGTTGAGCTCCAGATTTTTGCGCAGCCATTCCAGCGGCACTTCTTTGGTGAAGTCGGCCACCATCTCAATGCCCTTGAAATAGGCGCCAAAGGCACGGTCGAACTTGTCGTAGTGCTTTTCGTCCTTCACCAGCGTGGTGCGGCTCAGGTAGTAAAAGTCGTCGATCTTGTAGCCGCTGGGCTCGCTGTCATCATCGGGCTCGGCCGTGTTGGGGCCGACCACGCCTTTTTGCAGCGCTTCGATCAGCGTCAGGTATTCCTTGACCGATACCGGCAGTTTGGCCGAACGCAGGGTGTAGAAAAAATCAAGCAGCATGGTACGGCTCCTCTATTGGTCCTTGTTCGAATCCGTGCCACGGGCACGCCAGCGGCGCGCCAACTGCAGGCCCAGGCCGCCGCCGATGCCGCACAGCAGGATGCCACCCATGCTGGCGTTGCCATAGCCCTTGGCAAAGATATCCCAGCCCAGCATTTGCCCGGCCCAAAAGCCCAACAGTGCGCCGCCGATAAAGCCAACGGCGTCTGACAGGCCTTCCAGCCAGAGGTTGTTTTTCATGGGCGGGTATCGATCAGCGGTTGTTGCGTTGCATGAACATCAGCTTTTCAAACAAGGTGGTGTCTTGTTCGTTCTTCAGCAGCGCGCCGACCAGCGGGGGCACGGCCATCTTGTCATCCTTGGACTGCAGCGCGGAGGCGGGGATGTCTTCAGCCAGCAGCAGCTTGAGCCAGTCCAGCAGTTCGCTGGTGGATGGCTTTTTCTTCAGGCCGGGAAGGTTGCGCACGTCGAAGAAGGTCTTCATCGCTGCGCTGAGCAGCTCTTTCTTGATACCAGGAAAGTGCACGTCCACGATGCTCTGCATGGTGGCTGCGTCGGGGAACTTGATGTAGTGGAAGAAGCAGCGTCTTAGAAAAGCGTCGGGCAGTTCTTTCTCGTTGTTGGAGGTGATGAACACCAACGGGCGGTGCTTGGCGCGGATCAGCTCGCGGGTTTCGTAGCAATAAAACTCCATGCGGTCGATTTCGCGCAGCAGATCGTTGGGGAATTCGATATCTGCCTTGTCGATCTCGTCGATCAGCAGTGCGACCTGCTTGTCGGCCGTGAATGCCTGCCACAACACGCCTTTGACGATGTAGTTGTGGATGTTCTTGACGCGCTCGCCGCCGTCGATGTCCGACAACTGCGAGTCGCGCAGACGACTCACGGCGTCGTATTCATACAAGCCCTGCTGGGCCTTGGTGGTGGATTTGATGTGCCACTGCAGCAGGGGCATGTCTAGCGCCTGGGCCACTTCCTCGGCCAACATGGTTTTGCCGGTGCCGGGTTCACCCTTGACTAAGAGCGGGCGCTGCAGCGTGATGGCGGCGTTGACCGACAGCATCAGGTCCTGGGTGGCGACGTAATTCTTGGTTCCGTGGAATTTCATGGTTTGATGCGCACTGGGCGAGGTGAAAAGGCAGGCATACAGCGCGGCGGCTGGGCGGGGCGTGAGGCGGTGGTCTATATAATCAAGCTAGATTTACATCTCACATTGTCTGATTGTCCCTGCAAAATGAACAAACTGTTGCTGCCCCTTCTAGCTGCCATTGTCGCGTCGGCGACCACTTTCTCTGCCTTTGCAGAGGAGATCAAGGGAGATGCCACGCGAGGTGCGACAAAAAATGCGATGTGCATTGGCTGCCACGGCATCGTCGGCTACCAGGCCAGCTTCCCCGAAATCCACAAGGTGCCCAAGATCTCCGGCCAGGGCGCCAAATACATCGTCTCGGCCCTGACCGCCTACAAAAAGGGTGAACGCAAGCACCCCACCATGCGCGGTATTGCCGATTCGCTCACTGAGCAGGACATGGCGGACCTGGCTGCTTACTATGAAGCCAGCGGTGCAGTGGCAGGTGCCACCCCCCCAGGCAAGGCAGCCGACGGCTCTGCCAAGGCAGTTGAACTGGTTGCCAAGGGCGCCTGCGTTACTTGCCACGGTGACAGCTTCAGCAAGCCACTGGACCCGACCTACCCCAAGATCGCTGGCCAGCACAGCGACTACCTTTATGTAACCCTGAAGGCTTATAAGACCGAGCACAACCCCCAGGTCGGCCGCGGCAACGCCATCATGGGTGGTCAAGTCAAGCAGTTCTCCAATGCAGAACTGAAAGAACTGGCCAACTACATTGGCAGCCTGCCCGGCGAGCTGAAGACCGTGCCGCAACACAAGTTCAAATAAGGACTGACAGAGCAACAAAAGCCGCTGACAGAGCGGCTTTTTTTTGGCAGAAAATTCTCGCTATGCAAAATATTGTGATCGTAGGCGGCGGCGCTGGCGGGCTAGAGCTCGCCGTGCGCCTGGGTAAAAAGCTGGGCAAACCGCAAAAGGCGCGCATCACGCTGATCGACGCGGCCAGCACCCACGTGTGGAAGCCGCTCTTACACCAGGTGGCAGCCGGCACGCTGGACAGCCATGCCGACGAGCTGGAGTACTTTGCGCTGGCCCGCAAGCACCATTTTGAATTCCGCCTGGGCCGTATGGACGGGCTGTTGCGTGCCCAGAAGCAGGTAACGCTGGCGGCATCCATTGACGAAGACGGTGTTGAGGTGCTGCCGCGCCAGACCATCGCCTACGACCAATTGGTGATCGCCCTGGGCAGCCAGACCAATGACTTCGGCACGCCCGGCGCGCGCGAACACTGCGTAATGCTGGACACACCGGTGGCGGCCGAACGTTTCCATCGCCGCCTCATCAACTCGTGCCTGCGTGCGCAGGCACAGGGCAAGGCAGCAGGCGAGGGGCGTTTCACCGTCACCATCATCGGCGGCGGGGCCACGGGCGTGGAGCTGTCGGCCGAGCTGCACATGACGACCAAGATTTTGTCGTCCTACGGCTTGCGCAATTTCGACCCCGAGAAGGATTTGAAGATTGTCATCGTCGACGCCTCGCCGCGGCTGCTGCAGGCGCTGCCAGAGCGCTTGTCGACCGCCGTGGCGCTGGAGTTGCGCAAGCTCGACATTGAAATCCACACCAATGAGAAAGTGGTGGAAATTTCCAAAGAAGGCGTCAAGATGGCCAGCGGCACTTTCATCCCCAGCAGCATCGTGGTTTGGGCGGCGGGCATCAAGGCACCAGACTTTTTGAAGGACATTGACGGCCTGGAGACCAACCGCGGCAACCAGCTCGTGGTGCAGCGCACGTTGCAGACCACGCGCGACCCCGCCATCTTCGCGATGGGTGATTGCGCCGCCTGTTCGCAAGGCGAGGGCAAGCCGCTGGTGCCGCCCCGTGCGCAGTCGGCGCACCAGCAGGCATCGATGATGGCCAAGTCTCTGGTTCGGTTGCTGCAAGGAAAATCCTTGCCGGAATTCACGTACAAGGACTACGGCTCACTGGTCTCGCTGGGCGACTACAGCACCATTGGCAGTCTGATGGGCGCGATTGCCAGTGGATCGGTGTTCATCGAGGGCTACATCGCCAAGTGGATGTACTGGTGGCTGCACAAGCACCACCAGATCGCAGTGAATGGCGCATTTCACACCTGGCTGACGACGTGGGCTGAGACGATCAATTGGGCGAAGAATCCCAGGATCAAGCTCCACTAGTCCTTCGTTGCCTGGCGCTGTACGCAGGCGATGTAGGCGTCGCCTTCGGGTGGACGCCCGGCCTGCTGGCTTTCCCACAGCATCTTGCCCAGGCAGTCCATGGCTTCGTGGTGGGCTTGGTGCAGCGAGTTGCGTTTGTGGGTCAACAATTCCACGGCCTGGCGTATGCCGCGCGGCTGGTCGATGCTGCACTGCTCGCTGATCGACAGGTGCATGGACAGGTGCAAAAACGGGTTGGTGCGGCCCTCTTGGACTTCACACATGCTGGCCAGTGCCGCGTCTACATCAGCAAAGTCTTGCGCGTACTCCGGGTGCTCGGTCATCCACTGACTTGCTATTGTTTCGATAGCTTCCAATGCAGTACCGGCGAGGGCTTTGGCATAGATGGAGCAAAAGAAGCGGCGCACATCGGCTTGGGACGGACTGAACATGGCACAAGGTTACCATGGCAGCCAAATCCTGCGCCTCAGGGCGTAAACAGCAAGCCGTAGTCCTGGGCAAAGGCGTTGCAGGCAGCCAGCATGCGCTGGCGCTGGCGCTCCACATCGGACGGCCGGCTGCAGCCAAAGTTTGCATCGTTGCGTGCATACCGCGCCAACGCCTCGGACACGCGGTGCGCGTCCACGGGTGTGGCGCTGGCGATGGCTCGCAACGACGGGCGACGCGTGTGGGCCTTGTAGTGCACCCAGCGCGCCAGACGGTTGGCCAGGGCCTTGGGCCTGCCAATGCTGCGCACCAGCGGCCGATCGGCCACCATGGGCGCAAAAGGGCGGTTGACCGTGGCCAGCCAGTCTTTCCACTTGAATTCGTTGAAGCGGTGCGCCAATATGCATGGCGCCCACGGTATGGCCATGGCATCGGCGCAAATGGCACCGTGTAAGGATTCGGCCATGATTTTGGAGCAGCCACGGGACTGCACGATAACCTCGTTAGGTGACAGGCGGGGGTTGATCGCCACCATGCCAGCATTGGCCGCAACTTGTCCCCAGTCAAAACTGTCCCAGGTGCGGTAGTGGGGTATCAGGCCAATAGGGCCGCCCGGTGTACCACCGCAGCCCGCTTGCAGTTCCGGCCACAGCACGGCGGGGTCGCCCAGGGCCAGTTCGCTGGACAAGCCGAATTCATGTGCTGACAGCGGGCCGCGTACCCAGCGGAAATCCCAGTTCGGGTCCGGCAGGGCGGCACTGGCTTCGCCCAGGCCCGAGCCCAGCACGATTTTTTTCAGGGAACGGTCGTGGCGCCCATCCAGCAAGGTGCCGATGCCATAGACCAGAATGCCCTCTTTGCGCTGGGTCAGGTCGGGGAATAGCCGATCCCACACCATGGTATTGAGGGCATCGCCGAAGTTGCCTCCGTCAATGGGACAGTATTTAATTTGCATGCGAGGCAGTATCGAAGCCCACATTGCCGGGACTGTTTCTGGTCTGTCAAGGGTGGGTAAAGATGAGGGAATTGCCTTTCAATTCGGGGAACCGTCGTCCAATTGCGCGGTCAAAGCGTTAACAAGGTTCCTGCGGATTCGCAAACCTGTTCTTTTTGAGAACAATTCATAGGTGTTTGTATGAAAACGATTGTTGGTTTGGCTTTGGCGACAGTGGTGACCGTGCTGACGGCCATTCCTGTGACTGCGTCAGCGCAGCGCATCGGCCTGGGCTGGCGTGGTGACATCAGGGGATTTGAGACCCACGATGCATACCGCTGGCGCTCCGGTGGTTGGCATCACGGCTGGCATGGTGGTCGCAATGGCTGGTGGTGGGTGTCTGGCGGAGGTTGGTACTCTTACCCGCAACCGATTTACCCCTATCCCGACCCGTATCGTCCGCCATTGGTAGTCGTTGAACAAGAGCCGGTGTTTGTGCAAATTCCTGCACCTGCTCCGGTGCAGCTTTTGCCCAACCCACCGCCCGTTGCGGCCCGCCCCGCGCAGCAGTTCTGGTACTACTGTGATGCGGCGAGAGGCTATTACCCCTATGTCGCCTCTTGTCCTAGTGGCTGGAAAACCGTACCAGCCACCCCACCTGGAGCACCCCAATGAAAACATTGCTGAACCCATCCATGAGCCGTTTTACCCTTGCGATTGCATCGCTGTGTCTGGTCAGCCTGGCCGGTTGCGCCGTGGCGCCGCAGGGCCCGCGTGTGGCGATCATGCCCACACCCGGCAAACCGCTGGAACTGTTTGCGCAAGAAGACCAATATTGCCGCAGCTACGCCCAGCAATCCATAGGGCCTGATACCAGCGCCGAACGCGCTGTGGGTGCTGCCGTGATTGGGACGATATTGGGTGCCGCGGTCGGTTCCGCTATGAGCGGGCGCCACCACAACAACACCGCGGCCGGTGCGGCCACTGGACTGGTCATGGGCACGGCTATCGGCGCGGGCGGCAGCGCCGCTGAGGGCCAAAGCGCCCAGCAGCGTTACGACATCGCCTTCCAGCAGTGCATGGTGTCCAAGAATAACCAACCGTCGCAAGGCTATGCACGCCCGGCCAGCCGCGTGGTCTATGTGCAGCAGCCCGCCCCGCAAGCACCGCCAGCGCCGTATTACCCACCCCCCGCTCCGTACTACCCGCCACCGCCTCCACCGCAGTAATCTGGCCCTCACGACGTATGGCTCAGGCCCGGCGTTGGGTTTGTTGCTGCAGTGCATCCCGCTCTTTGGCGATTTGCTCTTCCAGTTGCAGGCGTCCCTGTTTGACTACGGAGATTAGCTTGGCACGGTCTTTGTAATGCGGGTGAAGTTGCTCAAACAGTTCCAGGTTGTGCTGGCGAAAACGCTGGATGGTGCTCAGCGCAGTTTCGGCCTCCTCGCCCAATAGTTCGAGCACACTGCGCGCGCTGAGCAGGCTGGATTCGAACAGTTCACGCTGCACCAGCATCACTTCACGGTCGCGCAGCTGGTTCCAGTGCGTCACATCGCGGGCGCGGGCCACGATTTGCAGTTGCGGAAAATGCTCACGTGCCAGGTCCACTATCTCCAGTGACTGTTGCACGTCGTCTACCGCCACGACCAGAACCTTGGCGTGGGCTGCACCGGCGGTGCGCAACAAGTCCAGGCGGGTCGCATCACCGTAAAACACGCGGTAGCCAAAGCTGCGCGCTGCTTCAATCATCTCGGCGTCATGGTCCAGCACGGTGCAGGGGTGGCCTTGTGCTATCAGCACGCGTGACACGATTTGCCCATAACGACCGAAGCCGGCAATCAGGATAGGTGCGTCCTGCTGTTCCGAAATCTCATCCATCACCGGTACGCCGCAGTGGGCATAACGTGGCAGCAGGAATTTGTCGATGGCGACCAGCAGCAGCGGGCTGACCAGCATTGACACCGCCACCGCGCCGATCAGCAGCGATGCTGTTTGCGCGGGTAACACGTCGGAGCCGGCCGCAGCCTGGAACACCACAAACGCAAATTCGCCGCCCTGGGCCAGCAGCAACGTGAACACCGGGCGCTCCTGGAACGGCAGCTTCATCAGCCGGGCAATCGTGAAGATCACCACGCCCTTGATGGCCAGGAAACCCAACACCACAGCGGCCATCTTTAAAGGCGCCTCGCGCAGTACGCCCAGGTCCACACCCATGCCCACGGCGATGAAGAATAGGCCCAGCAGCAGGCCCTTGAAAGGCTCGATATTGGTTTCCAGCTCGCGCCGGTATTCGCTCTCGGCCAGTAGTACGCCTGCCAGAAAGGCCCCCAGCGCCATGGAGAGGCCAACGATCTGCATCAGTGCGGCGATACCGACCACCAGTAAGAGCGATGCGGCGGTAAATATCTCGGGCGTCTTGCTGCGGGCAATCCAGCGCAGCAGCGGGCGCAGGGCCAGGCGCCCGCCCACAATGATGCCAGCGATGACTGCTATTATTTTGATAGCTTCTTGTGCCCGTTCCACGAGGGCTATGGGCGGATTTTCCTCAAGCGATCCGCCCAGAAGGGGCAGTAGGGCCAAAATCGGGATGGCCGCCACGTCCTGGAACAGTAGGATGGAGAAACCGGCCTGACCGCTGCCTGTGGGCAATAGATTGCGCTCGCCCATGACCTGTAGCGCAATTGCCGTGCTGGACAGCGCCAGACCCAGCGCGCCCACCAAAGCGATGGGCCAGGGGATGCCAACCGCCCAGGCCACGCCAAACAGCGCGGCGGCGCAACCCGCCACCTGGGCGCTGCCCTAGCCAAAAATGGGTCGGCGCATGCTCCACAGGCGTTTGGGCTCCAGTTCCAGTCCGACCAGGAAGAGCATCAGCACGACACCGAACTCGGCAAAATGCAGGATGTCCTGAACATTGGTCACAAAGCCCAGGCCCCAGGGGCCTATGGCAATGCCGGCCGCGAGGTAGCCGATGATGGAGCCCAAGCCCAGTGCCCGGCTTAAAGGCACGACGATGACGGCGGCGCTGAGGTAGATAAAGCTGTTAACCAGCCAAGAGGGTAGATGTTCCATGGCGCTAACATAGCATTACTCCAAACATGGGGAAGGAAAAAAGTATGCCCATCGTAGTTGTAGCCAATCCCAAAGGCGGCGTCGGCAAATCCACGCTGTCCACCAATATTGCAGGCTACTACGCATCGCGTGGGCATGCGGTGATGCTGGGCGATGTGGACCGCCAGCAATCGTCCAGGCTGTGGTTGGGCCTGCGCCCGATGGCAGCACGCCCGATTACGAGTTGGGAGATCGACGCCGACTCCATTGCCAAGCCACCCAAAGGCACGACCCACGTGGTGCTGGACACACCTGCCGGCCTGCATGGCAAGCGCCTCAACGAGGTCATCAAAATGGCCGACCACATCGTCATACCACTTCAGCCCAGCGTATTTGATATTTTTGCCACCCGCGCCTTTTGGGACGAGCTGGTACACAGCAAACACGCCAGTAAGGCGAAGATTGCGCTGGTGGGCATGCGGGTGGATGCGCGCACGATAGCGTCTGATCACTTGCACGAGTTTGTTGACAAGGTCGGCGCGCCGGTGAAGGGTTATCTGCGCGACACGCAAAACTACATCCACCTGGCGGCCCGAGGCTTGACATTGTTTGACGTGGCGCCTGGCCGGGTGGCCAAAGACCTGGAGCAGTGGCAATCGCTTTGCGAGTGGCTGGAAGCCTGATTGGCAAGTCGCCGTCGGGCCGCCCCAAGGCGACTACGGCCCCCTCGGGGGGCAAGCCCAGCACACGCAGTGGCAAGCGTGGGGGGCAGTTTGTCGCTGGCTTGACAGCTAGAGTGGGCGGCTAGCCCTACAGTGGGCGCATGAAAACCATCGAAACCCTGGCAGAAATGCCGGCCCTCATCGGGCAAGAAGTCGTCGTCAGCGGCTGGATCACCGTAACCCAGGAACAGATCAACCTGTTTGCCGAGGCCACGGGTGATCACCAATGGATACACGTGGATGTGGAGCGAGCCAAGGCAGGTCCCTTTGGTGCGCCGATCGCGCATGGTTTTTTGACGCTGTCGTTGTTGCCGCGTTTCTTTGAGTCTTCACTGCACATCGCCGAGACGCGCATGGGTGTGAACTATGGCCTGAATAAGGTGCGCTTCGTGTCGCCGGTGCCCGTGGGCAGCCGCTTGCGTGCCCGCATGAAGCTGTTAGCCTGCGACCCCATCGACAACAAAGGCATGCAAATGACCTGGGAAGTCACGACCGAGCGTGAGGGTGCGAGCAAGCCGGTCTGCGTGGCGGAGTCGATTGCGCGGCACTATCCTTGAAAAAACTGGTTTTGCCGCCAGGCCTCAAACACCGTCACCGCGACGGCGTTCGATAAGTTGAGGCTGCGCTGGCCCGCCACCATGGGCAGCTTCAGGCATTGTGGAGGCGCAAAGTGGGCGCGCACCGCCTCGGACAGGCCGCGTGTCTCGGCACCAAACACCAGCCAGTCACCGGGGCAAAAGGCGGAGTCAAATACTTGGCCCGTACCCTTGGTGGTCAGCGCAAACAGCCGGTCCATTGTCGGGTGCTCGGCATCCAAAAAGGCCTGCCAGTTGGCATGCACCTTAAGCGTGGCGTACTCGTGATAATCCAGTCCCGCGCGGCGCATGTGTTTGTCGTCCATCGAAAAACCTAGAGGCTCGATGAGGTGCAGCGTGCAACCGGTGTTGGCAGCCAGGCGGATGACGTTGCCCGTGTTGGGTGGTATTTCGGGTTCGACGAGGACGATATTAAACATGGTTCCTATTGTCGCCGCCGACGCAGCGCGGCATCACGGTTGTGTCGCCGCCGGGCCGCCCCAAGGTGTTCTGAACCGCTTGGCGGTCAGCCCCGCTGGGGAAATGCGGCCCGCCTTGGGCGGCAGGGCGCCACACGCAGTGGGCAACCGTGGGGGCAATTATTCCGTACGGGCCAGTACCAAGGCGGTAATGTGCGCAGCGCCTGCCGCACGCAAGACGCGGGCTGCGGCGTGCAAGGACGCGCCGCTGGTCATCACATCGTCCAGCACGACAACGCGTTTGTTTTTCACGCGGTGTACCTGCAGCGGGTCCAGGGCAAACGCATCTTGCACCGCAAGCAGGCGCTCGCTGCGCGGAAGTGTGCGTTGCGGCGGCGTATCGCGCACTCGCAAAAGCACGCCGTGTACCACCTTGGGCGCATCCAGCGCGCGTGCCAAAATATGGGCTTGGTTGTAACCGCGTTCACGCAGACGTTCCGTGGACAAGGGCATGGGAAGCAGTAAATCGGCAGCATCCAGCGCGGGTTCCACCCACGGCGCCGCCCGCAGTAAAGCGGCAAAGCTGGCGGCCCAGCCGGGGCGCTGGTGGAATTTGAAGTCCGCCACCAGCGTGGACCACGGGTAGGCATAGGGCAGGGCGGCCAGGCAGGCGTCCAGCGGCGGCGGATTTACGATGCACGCACCACATTGGCGCACGTCCGGCACAACAGGCAAAGCACAGGTGGTGCAGCGCGCCACGGGTTGGGCAAATGCGGCCACGCAGGCCTCGCAAATGCTGTGAGCGGGCCACGCGTGGCAAACCGCGCACTGGCTGGGCAGGCGTTTGGAGAGACCTTGGAGCATTTGGCGCAACACCGAACCAATATACTCTGGCCGCCCTACTGTCCCCGCATCCGAGCACACTTCGCTTTTCTTTGCCATGCCCTTCGATTTGCCCCCCACCATCGCCCCCGTTGCCGCTGCACGCTGGGCTGCGCGGTTGCCTGAGGCGTCCCCGTGGTTGCACGAAGAAGTGGCGCGCCGCATGGAACAGCGCTTGCAGTGGATGACGCTGCAACCGCAAAGCTGGGTGCACTGGGAGCCGTTGCTCGGCGGCCTGCAAGCCCAGGCGCTACTGGCCGCCCGCTACCCCAAGTCTGAGTGCTATGTGGCGCTAGCCCTCGCGGAACATGCGCAGGTAGCTAGAAAATTGATAGCATCAGCGTGGTGGAGCCCCACGCGCTGGACCGGACCGGCCGTGCACTTTCGCCTGCCCGACCAACCCGCCCAGATGCTATGGGCCAACATGGCATTGCACATGACGGCCGACCCGCAGGCGCTGATCGCGCAGTGGCACGGTCTGCTGGAGCCCCGAGGGTTTTTGATGTTTTCCTGCCTGGGACCGGACACGCTACGCGAACTGCGGGCCCTGTATGTCGTCCAGGGCTGGCCATCGGCATCGCACGCCTTTACCGATATGCACGACTGGGGCGACATGCTGGTGCATGCTGGCTTTTCAGAACCGGTGATGGACATGGAGCGCATCACGCTGACCTTTTCAACACCCGAGCGCATGCTGGCCGAGTTGCGGGAGCTGGGTCGCAACCTGCATCCGCAGCGCTTTGCGGGCCTGCGGGGCCGAGCTTGGCATCGCCAACTGCTGTCGCAACTGAGTCAATTGGCCAAAGCCGATGGCGAGGGCCAGTTGCGGCTGACCTTTGAGATCGTCTACGGCCACGCATTCAAGGCACCGCCGCGTTTGACCGTGGCGCCGGAAACCGCGGTGTCACTCGATGCCATGCGCGCAGCCCTTCGCCAGGGCAAGAAAAATGGCGATTCCCATTGACTTACGGGCTTAACACCGACCCAAGACCCTGATTTTCAGAGGGTTGGTCGGCTACAATAACGGGCAAACCGCGTTCTTGCCCTCCCTGTCTGCCCGCAGCGCATTTGCGCGAGCGGGAGCGGGTTTTGGCACTGTTTAATCTGATTCGACGAAGAAATGACCAAGATGAAGAGCATTTTCAATAAATTGGCTTCACTGCTCCTCGCGGCAAGCGCCTGGGCCGGTACTGCGGCATTTAGCCTGGCGCATGCGGTCAACGACCTGCCCGGCGGTCCGGCGGTAAATCAGTTGAACCTGCACCCACCGGTAACGGCCATCGCTAGAGAGCAGGCTTGGTTGCACTGGTTCATGCTGATTTTGTGCACCGTCATCTTCGTGGCGGTGTTCTCGGTGATGTTCTATTCCATCTGGAAGCACCGCAAATCCCAGGGCCACAAGCCCGCCACTTTCCACGAATCCGTGGTGGTGGAGGTGATCTGGACCATCATTCCCTTCATCATCGTGATTCTGATGGCGCTGCCCGCCACCAAGGTTGTGGTTGCGATGAAAGACACCACCAATGCTGATTTGACGATCAAGGCTACCGGCATGCAGTGGAAATGGGGCTATGACTACCTCAAGGGCGAAGGCGAAGGCATTGGCTTCGTCTCCACGCTGGACAACGCGCAGCGCGTCATGTCGGACGCCGGCGGCCCCAAGAAGGGTGAAGTTGCGCCTGACGATTACCTGTTGAAGGTCGACCACCCGTTGGTCGTGCCGGTGGACCGGAAAATCCGCATCATCACCACCGCTAACGACGTAATCCACGCATTTGCCGTGCCTTCATTCGGTATCAAGCAAGACGCCATCCCGGGTTTCGTGCGCGACACCTGGTTCCGTGCTGAGAAAACGGGAGACTTTTATGGGCAGTGCCAAGAATTGTGCGGCAAGGAGCATGCGTACATGCCTATCCACGTGAAGGTGGTGTCGGCTGAAGATTATTCCAAATGGGTAGCTGGTGAGATGAAGGCCATGGCTGCGAAAGCAGATGACCCATCCAAGGTTTGGGAGCTGGCAGACCTCGTCAAACGCGGTGAAAAGGTTTACAGCGCACCCGGATCTTGCGCCGGCTGTCACCAAGCCAACGGCAAGGGTGCTGGCCCGATCAAGCCGCTGGACGGCGCCCCTGTGGTGCTGGATGCGGACAAAAGCAAGCAAATCATGGTTCTGCTGAATGGCCAAAACAATGGCGCGATGCCATCGTGGAAGTCTTTGAGCGATACCGATATTGCCGCCGTGATCACCTACACCAAGAACAACTGGTCCAATAAGACGGGCCAGGTCGTGCAACCGGCTGAAGTGGCGGCTTTGCGTAAGTAATGCGCGGCCACACCACCGATTGAACGAAATTAGTGAATTGAGAAGGAAACCAGGATGAGCGCCGTTCTAGACCACCACGACCATGCCCATGACGACCACCATGACCACCACGCCCTTGCGGGCTGGCGGCGGTGGGTCTACGCGACCAACCACAAGGACATTGGTACGCTGTACTTGCTGTTCTCCTTCACGATGTTGATGATCGGGGGGCTGTTGGCCCTGATCATCCGTGCAGAGTTGTTCCAGCCCGGCCTGCAATTGGTCAATCCTGAGCTGTTCAACCAGCTCACCACGATGCACGGCATCATCATGGTGTTCGGCGCCATCATGCCGGCCTTTGTCGGCTTTGCGAACTGGATGATCCCATTGCAAATCGGCGCAGGCGACATGGCCTTTGCCCGCATGAATAACTTCAGCTTCTGGTTGCTGATCCCCGCGGGCTTGATGCTGGTGGGTTCGTTCTTCATGCCCGGTGGTGCTCCCGCCGCTGGTTGGACACTGTACGCACCGTTGACCCTGCAAATGGGTCCGTCCATGGACGCTGGTATTTTTGCCATGCACATCCTGGGTGCCAGTTCCATCATGGGCTCCATCAATATCATCGTCACCATCCTGAACATGCGCGCCCCTGGCATGACGCTGATGAAGATGCCGATGTTCTGCTGGACCTGGCTGATCACGGCCTACCTGCTGATCGCCGTGATGCCCGTGTTGGCAGGTGCCATCACCATGACGCTGACGGACCGCCACTTTGGCACCAGTTTCTTCAACCCTGCTGGTGGCGGTGACCCGGTGATGTACCAGCACATTTTCTGGTTCTTCGGCCACCCCGAGGTCTACATCATGATCTTGCCGGCCTTCGGCATCATCAGCCAAGTGATCCCTGCGTTCGCACGCAAGCGCCTGTTCGGCTACGCCTCCATGGTGTACGCAACATCTTCTATTGCCATTCTGTCCTTCATCGTGTGGGCGCACCACATGTTCACCACCGGCATGCCGGTGACAGGCCAGTTGTTCTTCATGTACGCCACGATGCTGATCGCGGTGCCCACAGCGGTGAAGATCTTCAACTGGATCGCCACCATGTGGCAGGGTTCCATGACCTTTGAGACGCCGATGCTGTTCGCAGTCGGCTTCATCTTTGTGTTCACGATGGGTGGCTTCACCGGTCTCATCCCAGCCGTTGCGCCTATCGACATCCAACTGCAAGACACTTACTACATCGTCGCCCACTTCCACTATGTGCTGGTGGCTGGCTCTTTGTTCGCGATGTTCTCCGGCTTCTACTACTGGGTGCCCAAGTGGACCGGTGTGATGTACTCGGAGACCCGCGGCAAGCTGCACTTTTGGTGGTCGTTGATCGCATTTAATGTGACCTTCTTCCCCATGCACTTCTTGGGTCTGGCCGGTATGCCCCGTCGCTATGCTGACTACCCTATGCAGTTTGCTGACTTCAACGCCGTGGCGTCAGTCGGAGCCTTCTTCTTTGGCACAGCCCAACTGTACTTTTTCCTATTCATCGTGGTGCCCGCGATGCGCGGCAAGGGCGAAAAGGCCCCGCAAAAGCCTTGGGAAGCCGCAGAAGGTCTGGAGTGGGAAGTACCATCGCCCGCACCCTTCCACACCTTCGAGACGCCTCCCAAGCTGGATGCAACAGCGACCAAGGTCATTGGCTGAATAGCATGACGACGCCCGAACAAAAGAAGGCCAACACCAGAACCGGTTTGATTCTGGCCTCTATCGCGGTTTTGTTCTTTGTGGGTTTTATGGCCCGCATGGTGTTGCTGAGCAAATAAACCATGTTGCTGCAGCGCGAAAACGTCCGCATGGTGCGCAAGCTGGCTGTGATTGCAGCCTGCATGTTCGCCTTCGGCTACGCGCTCGTGCCTATCTACAAAACCATCTGCGAGATGACGGGCATCAATATCCTGGCCTTGGGCGAGCAGGCGGTACCGGGCGAGAAGCCCAAACTGCCGGTCAACACCCAGGTGGATTTGAGCCGAACCATCACGGTGGAGTTCGACGCAAACAGCCGCGGCCCGTGGGAATTCAAGCCGGCGCAGCGTTCATTGGAAGTGCACCCCGGCGAATTGACGACGGTGATGTACGAGTTCCAGAACATACAAAACCGCCGCATGTCGGCGCAGGCCATCCCCAGCTATGCGCCCATGCAGGCCACTTCGCAT
This sequence comes from Rhodoferax sp., assembly GCF_025356155.1. GTDB lineage: Bacteria > Pseudomonadota > Gammaproteobacteria > Burkholderiales > Burkholderiaceae_C > Allorhodoferax. The sequence continues at coordinate 15,785 of NZ_JANXUQ010000047.1, forward strand.
TTCAATAAGTTGGAATGTTTTTGTTTCAACCAGTACACACTGGAACCGGGCGAGAAGAAATCCTGGCCAGTTGTTTTCTATATCGATTCCAAGCTGTCCAAAGACGTGAAGACCATCACCTTGTCTTACACATTCTTTGAAGTCGGTGGCAAGACTCCACCGGCGCCTGTTGCTGTTGTGCCCGTTGTCGGGAGCCATACATGAGCGACAAGCTTGTGGACGGTGAAGCGGTTGCCGCTCCTTCGGTGTGGCGCAGCGTCAAGATGGTGGCGTGGTCGTTTTTGGGTATTCGCAGTAACCGCGCGTACCAGGAAGATTTGAGCAAGGTCAACCCCATGCATGTGCTGGTGGTCGCCCTGGTAGGCGTGCTGCTGCTGGTTGTGGGCTTGATCAGTTTGGTGAATTGGGTCGTTGCAAAGTAAATAATTTGCGGGACAGACCGTAGCCGCCCAGCGGCCAGCGCTGTCCTTAACTGATTGGAATAGGAGAAGATAGAAATGAGTTCAACAACACACGGCGTAACGCCGTACTACTTTATCCCTGGCCCCTCCCGCCATCCGGCGATGGCTGCCTTGGGTCTGTTTTTCGTCATCTTGGGCGCTGGCCAATGGATCAATGGCGAAGATTGGGGTAAGTACGCGTTGATGGTGGGTATGGTCTGGTGGTTGTTTGTGCTGTACCAATGGTTCAGCCAATCCGTCGGTGAAAGCCAGAGCGGCCAGTATGGGCACAAGATCGATTTGTCGTACCGCTGGAGCATGACCTGGTTCATCTTCTCCGAAGTGATGTTTTTCGGCGCATTTTTCACCGCACTGTGGTGGGCGCGTGCGCATTCGCTGCCTGCATTGGGCAGCCTGGACAACGCGATCCTGTGGCCCAGTTTCAAGGCGGTCTGGCCTAGCCTGGCTGCTGGAGCCACTGCATCGCCTGCTGGCATCGTGGAACCCTTCACCACTATGGGCCCATGGCCTCTGCCCACCATCAATACGGCCATTCTGCTGACATCCGGTGTCACGCTGACTATTGCTCACCATGCCCTGATCCAGGGCAACCGTGCCAAGACACTGGCCTTCATGTGGATCACCGTGCTGCTGGGCGTGACCTTCCTGTTTGTGCAGGGTTATGAGTACCACCACGCCTACAGCGAACTGAATCTGAAGCTTAGCTCCGGTGTTTACGGTTCTACTTTCTTCATGCTGACCGGCTTCCACGGTTTCCACGTGTTTGTCGGTATGTTGATGCTGTTGTTCATCACGCTGCGCTTGCAAAAAGGGCACTTCACTGCGGAACGCCATTTTGGATTTGAAGGTGCTGCCTGGTACTGGCACTTTGTGGACGTCGTGTGGCTGGGCTTGTACATCCTGGTTTACTGGCTCTGATCGCGCAGACCCTGCATAAAAAAGGCACCGCTTGCGGTGCCTTTTTGGTTGTTGGGGGCGGTATGGAGATGCAGTTTTATTGCCCGACTTGGATGCCTGTCGGGTGGATATAACCCAGCTTCCACGCGACCAGCACGCAGACAAATAACAAGATGGACAATCCCACCCGAGCCGCCAATGCACGCACCATCTTTTGCGACGTCTTGGCGCCGTCACGCCCGCCGCGCATCATGAAAAACAGGGCAAGGCCCAGGCTGGAAAGAATGGCCACAAAGGCAATGGTTGCAAGGTATGTCATGGACAGGATTATCTGGTGAATGCCCGTTTGAAGTTTGTACTGATCACCGTGGCCACGCTGGTCGCGGTGGGCACGACCACCAGCCTGGGGTTTTGGCAGTTGTCCCGCGCAGCGCAAAAGCAGGAGCGCCAAGCGTCCGTGGAAGCCCAAAGCGCCAAGTCGCCTTTGAGCGCCGATGGGTTGCTGGCGGCCAGCAACCCCATGACTTTACTGCACCAGCGTGCGCGTTTGCGTGGCAGCTGGCTGCCCCAGCATCTGGTGTTTTTGGATAACCGGCCTATGGATGGGCGTGTGGGGTTTTTTGTCGTCATGCCGTTTGTGCTGGAAGGCGGACGCGGAGCACTCGCCGTGCAACGGGGCTGGGTGCCGCGTGGTTTTGACGACCGCAGCCGGGTGCCGCAAATAAGCACGCCCGAAGGTGTTGTTGAGATCGAAGGCCGCATGGCCCTGCCACCGTCGGATCTGTATTCCCTTGGCGAACCAACGGCCGGATTGATCCGGCAAAATCTAGCCTTGCCACAATTCAGGCAGGAGATCGGCCTTGCGCTGCTGCCATTGACGCTGCAACAGACGGGTGCCGACACCGAGGGCTTGTTGCGTGACTGGCCGGTCGTAAACCTGGGAGTGGAAAAGAACTATGGTTACGCCGCCCAGTGGTTTGGCATGGCGGCCTTGTTCGCCGCACTCTATCTCTGGTTCCAGATTATTCGCCGCTTTATGAACCACCCAAAGGACTCTGCATCCGATGTCTAGTAGTGCCCCTTCCAGCCAGGATCAGCCTTTGGGCATGACCGTGCATACGCTGCCCGAACTTCTAAACCCGGAGGTCCAAGCTGCCAGCCGTACGCGCATGGGCCGCCTGAAAATGCTGGTAGTTCTGCTGATATGTGCGGCACCGGTGATTGCCTCGTACCTAACCTTTTACGTCGTGCGCCCCGACGGAGGCAGGCGCAATTTTGGTGAACTGATCGAGCCGCAGCGGATCTTGCCCGATGTGGCAGGCAGAACGTTGGACGGCAAGGCCGTCAGCCTCAAAGAATTAAAAGACCAGTGGCTGCTGGTCAGCGTGTCTGCAGCCAGTTGCGCCGAACAGTGCGCACGCCACTTATACCTGCAGCGCCAACTGCGCGAAGGTCTGGGCAAAGAAAAAGACCGCCTGGACTGGGTCTGGTTGGTGAACGATGATGCACCGGTTGCTCCAGTCCTGCTGCCGGCGCTGAAAGAAGCAACTGTGCTCCGCGTACCCCCAACCGCGCTTGCGCAATGGCTGGCGCCCCAAAAGGGCCACACCCTGGAAGAACACCTGTACCTGGTTGACCCGCTGGGCAACTGGATGATGCGTTTCCCGGCCAACCTCGACGCCGAGGGCGCGACCAAGGTCAAGCGGGATTTGGACCGTTTGCTGCGCGCAGCATCCCATTGGGATAAGGCCGGGCGCTAAGACGCGCCGCGCCAGGATAAGCCATGCATGCCGTTTTGTACGACCTCTCGCCTGTCGTGCGCCTGCTGTTGATTGGCGCGCTGCTGGCATCCGGCCCCTTGTTGATGGTCCACCTGCGCACGCGGCGCACAAGTCCTCTGGGTCGTGTGCATGCGCTGACGCTGGTCACGTTATTTTTGACATTCGATCTGGTGTTATTTGGCGCCTTTACCCGATTGACCGACAGTGGCCTGGGTTGTCCGGATTGGCCCGGTTGTTATGGCAACGCCAGCCCTATTGGCGCCAGTGACCACATCGACGCGGCGCAGCAGGCCATGCCTACCGGACCGGTCACACCGGGTAAGGCCTGGGTGGAGATGGTGCACCGCTACTTGGCCATGGGTGTCGGAGTCCTGACCGTGGTGTTAGCGGTGATGGCATGGCTGCACCGCAAGCCAGATGATGGGCGTACCGCTGTCAGCCCCTGGTGGGCCACGCTAACCGCCGTTTGGGTTTGCATACAAGGCGCCTTTGGTGCCTTGACGGTGACAATGAAGTTGTTCCCCGCCATCGTGACCCTGCATTTGTTGGGTGGTTACGTGTTGCTGGGCTTGCTCACGGTGCAAAGCGCATTGTGGGCGCGCCAGAAGATTCCACAACCAGCAACACCGCCGGTGCCAACGTCTTTGCGTACCTGGGTAGTTCTGGCCTTGCTGCTGCTGACGCTACAAGCCATGTCTGGTGCCTGGGTCAGCACCAACTACGCGGTTTTGGCCTGCAGCGAATTCCCGATGTGCCAAGGCAGTTGGTGGCCGCAGATGAACTTTGTCCATGGCCTGGAGATCTGGCGACCATTGGGCTATTTGCAAGACGGTTCGCACATCAGCTTTCAGGGGCTCACCGCGATCCACTTCACGCACCGACTGCTGGCGGCCGTGGCGCTGATAGCTTTGGCAAGTCTGGCCTACTACCTGTTCAAGCGTCCCACGCTGCGCTACCATGGCCGAGCACTGGGCGCCTTGCTGGCCTTGCAACTCGCCACCGGGCTCAGCAATGTTGTGCTCGACTGGCCTCTGTTGGCCGCAGTCCTGCACACGGGTGGCGCTGGCGCACTAGCTGTAGTGCTGGTCCGTCTGCTGGTGGTAACACACCCTGCATATATTCACACTTCCGCTGCACTCAGTGGAGCAACAACCCCTCTCGGATCGCGCGCATGACACCCGACACCACTTCTTTGCCCACACCGTCGGTGTTCCGCCAGTTTTATGCGCTGACCAAACCGCGCGTCATTCAGTTGATTGTGTTTTGCGCCCTGATCGGCATGGTGCTCGCCGTGCCTGGGCTGCCCACACCGCAGCAAGTCGGTCTGGCCGTCACCGCTTGCATAGGCATCTGGCTGGTCGCCGCCGCCGCCGCCGCCTTCAACTGCATCGTGGAGCAGGGAATAGACGCCAAGATGAAGCGCACCGCCTGGCGTCCAACCGCCCGCGGCGAGTTAAGCAACACCCAAACGCTGTTGTTTTCGGCCGCGTTGTGTGCGGCTGGCTCTGTGCTGTTGTACGTGTGGGTCAACCCGCTGACCATGTGGCTGACCTTTGCCACCTTTGTGGGTTATGCAGTTGTCTACACGGTGATCCTCAAGCCGCTGACGCCGCAGAACATCGTCATTGGTGGTGCTTCGGGCGCCATGCCGCCGGTGCTGGGCTGGGCCGCCATGACGGGTGACGTTGGGCCCGAGGCGATGATCCTGTTCCTGATCATCTTCCTGTGGACCCCTCCGCACTTTTGGGCACTCGCCCTGTACCGTGTGGAGGATTACCGAAAGTCCGGCCTGCCCATGCTGCCGGTCACCCATGGCAGCGAGTTCACGCGGCTGCAGATCCTGCTGTACACCTTTGTATTGTTCGCTGCCTGCCTGCTGCCCTTCGTGTATGGCATGAGCAGTTGGCTCTACCTGGTGGCCGCCGTGGTGCTGAGTATCGGGTTCTGCCTGTACGCGTGGTGGCTGTGGCGCAACTACTCCGATGCCCTGGCCCGCAAGACGTTCAGGTTCTCACTGATACACCTGAGCGTGCTGTTTGCCGCGCTGTTGCTGGACCACTATCTTTTGTGAGACCTTGTGGATATGAAACGAAATACTATCAAATTTATAGCTGCTTGCGCAGTGTTGGCGGGGGCTACTGGCCTAATTGCCGCATGCTCTCCGGCGCAACCGGTGTTTTCGTCCATTGATGTGACGGGCGCCGACTACGCCAAGGGCTTTGAGCTGACCGACCATAACGGCCAGGTGCGCCACCTCTCAGACTTTGCCGGCAAAGTGGTGGTCCTGTTCTTCGGCTACACCCAGTGCCCCGACGTCTGCCCTACCAGCATGGCCGAGTTGGCCGAGATCAAAAAGGCCCTGGGCAAGGATGGGGACCGCTTGCAAGGCCTGTTTGTGACGGTAGACCCTGAGCGCGACACGCCCGCGCTGCTCAAGAGTTATATGGCCAATTTCGATCCGACTTTTCTGGCGCTGTACACCACACCCGACAAGCTGACTGCACTGGCCAAGGACTACAAGATCTACTTCAAAAAGGTGGAGGGAAAGACCCCGACCAGCTACAGCATGGACCACTCTGCCGGAAGCTACGTGTATGACACTAAGGGCCAGTTGCGCCTGTTCACGCGTTACGGCAGCGGCCCTAAGCCATTGACTGAAGATATTCGCTTACTACTTCAGTAAGCGGGGCTGTTTTTTGTAGGACAAGACCGACACCACATCGCGGCGTTGACCGATACCGCACAGACCGCCATTCTCGGAAGATTGAGGCATCCATTTATTCAAGGAGAGCCTCATGGGAACCACACACCAATACGCGTTCGGCGCACAGCAAAACCAATTGCTCGCTGCCTTGCCACCCGAAGACTTGAGCCGGTGGCAGAGCCGTCTGGAGTTGGTAGAGCTGTCGCGTAGCCAAGTTCTTTACGACACAGGCAGATCACCCGAGTATGTGTACTTTCCCACCACAGCCATCGTCTCGCTGATGACCATGACAAGCGACGGTGCGTCGGCCGAAGTCGCCGTGGTGGGTAACGACGGCGTGGTCGGCGTCTCCTTCTTGCTGGGCGCTGACTGCGCCGCCACTGACGCCATGGTGCAAAGTGCCGGGCGCGCTTTCCGTATCAGCGCACGTTTTGTCAAAGCCGAAATTGAGCAATCGTGCGGTGTCATGAAAGTGGTGATGCGTTATGCCCAGGCCGTATTGGGACAAATGGCCCAAACTGCCATATGCAACCGCTACCACTCTATTGACCAGCAACTGTGCCGCCGCCTATTGCTTGGCTTGGACCGCCTGCCATCCGACGAACTGGATATGACCCATGAGCTAGCCGCCAACCTGTTGGGCGTACGCCGTGAAGGCATCACTGTCGCCGCGCACAAGTTGCAAGAGGCCGGTTTGATTCGTTACCGCCGTGGTCACATCGTGGTGCTGGACCGTGAACGCCTTGAGCAGAAGACATGCGAATGTTATGCCGTTTCCAAGAAGGAATACCGTCGGCTCTTGCCGCTGGCGTTGGCAGCCTGAACCACTATGCGGACGCGGCGGCAGACTCTGGCAACCGTGCCCGCACCAGTGTGCCTTTTCCCGGGTTGGATACCAGTTGTAGGATTCCAGCCACGGCTTCTACGCGAAAGCGCATGCCCAGTAGTCCGTGGGCTTTGCTGCCGATATCGTCGACTTCAAAGCCAATGCCGTCGTCACGCACCGTCACTTCCATGTGGCCATTTTCGGAGGTCAACCCCAGCCATACATTGCTAGCCTGTGCATATTTGGCAATGTTGGTGGTGGCCTCTTGCACCAAGCGGTAGACCACCAACTCGGCGTTGGCCGCTAATTGCACTGGATGCAAGTCACAGTGCACCGGAATGCCCGCAGTCTTGGAAAACTCGCGGCCCAAAATCTCCAATGTTGCGACCAATCCCAAGTTGCTCAGCGCCGAGGGCCATAGGTCTTCGATGATGCGGCGTTTCATCGCAATGCCTGCATTGAGTGTCACCCCCAGGTGGTTCAAGCGCTCCAGCGCTTCGGGTGCGGTATTGCCCAAACGCGACTTGATGCGGGCCACGTCCAACTTCGCCGCAGTCAGCAAGGCTCCGAGTTCGTCATGCAGGTCGCGTGCGATGCGGTGGCGCTCGTCTTCGCGTGCAGTTTGCAGGTGATTGGTCAACTCAACCAATTGCAGGGTCCGCCGGATCACTTCATCTTGCAGGTGTTCCTGCTCGGCTTGCATCGCTTTCTGGTGCCATTCCTGTTGTGCTTTGAAGGCCCGGTAGTGCCGCATGTTGAGTAGAACAAGGAACAAGCTGACCACCATCAACACCTCAATTCCCATACGGCTAAACAACAAAACGTCAGACACTTCGCGTTGGCTGTTCTGCAGGCGCAGCGTCTCGACGTCCATTAATTCAGTGCCTGTGACACGGATAGCGTCCATGTACTCTCTGCCAATTCCGCTGAGCGTGAAGTCTCTGCCAGTTTGTCGCTTGCCCTCTTTTTGCATTTGCACCGTGATGGCGAGTTCGGATAATTTGGTCTCAGTTAAAGCGTGCAGCTTCTTAAGCAGTTCTGCGGAAAAAGGTTGCGTGCTGTACGCACTGTCCAATTGCACGAAGGCTGCTTCGATGTTTTTCAACGCATCGTTGTATGGAACTAGGTATTCCTCGCGGGAGGTTAATAGGTAACCTCTCTGTGCGGATTCGGCATCCAGCACGTTCCTGGTTAGTTGGGCCAAGTGGCGGCGGTTCTCGGTGATAGAGCCCAGTCGTTGCAACAAGTCGGTGGCGCGGCGGTTCGAATGTTCATTGATGAAAACCACGACGATGGACGCAATCACCAGCATCAAAATGGCCAGCGGATTTCGCTTCAGGGTAGTGGGCAGGGCGGTGTACATATGCTGACCTAGAATGCAAATTATTTAGGCTTTATAGGCGCGAGACAACATGATCCGGATTGCCATCGTAGACGACCATGCCATCGTGCGCGCGGGGCTGCGCCGGTTCTTTGCCGACCATACCGACCTCGCTGTCGTTGCCGAAGCTGCTAATGGCCGTGAAGCGCTGGATATTGTGCGCACGGGTGGTGTTGACGTCATGGTGATGGACCTCTCCATGGGCGAACAGGGCGGAGTGGAGGCCCTGGTTGCCATCAAGGCGCGCGCGCCAGACCTGCCGGTGTTGATCTTCAGTGCGCTGCCGGAAACGCATTACGCCACCGCCTTGCTGCAACAGGGCGCGAGCGGCTACTTGGGCAAGGACTGCGATCCCGAAAACATTGTCGATGCCATACGCACGGTGTCGCGCGGGCGCAAGTACATCAGCTCCGTGGTTGCCGAACAGCTCGCGGATGCGTTGGCGGGTGGTGGTGGCTTGGAAAAAACGCCGCATCAAAAATTGTCACAACGGGAATTGCAGGTGTTCTTGCGACTGGCGGCGGGAGAGGCGGTGGGCAATATTGCCGAACATATGTCGCTCAGCATCAAGACGGTGAGCACGTACCGCGCGCGCGTCATGGAAAAATTAAGCCTCGCATCCAACAGTGATCTGACCTACTACGCGCTTAAAAACGGCTTGATCCAATAGGTGCATTCAGTTCAGCTCGCCGCGCGCACTGTTGCCAGCTTCGCCCGTTGCCAGCCGCTCGCAGTAGAGCATCAGCGCATCCAGCTCATTGGATTTGTCAAAGACCTTGCTGGCGCCGAGTTCGGCGCACTTGCGTCGTATCTCGGGGGTGGCGTGGTTGCTCAAGACCACCATGGTGCGTGTCTGTTGTGCGCGGTCTGCCGCCCGCAGTACGCCAAGGCCAGATCCGAGTTTGAGAAAAATATCGACGATAACCAGATCCGCTGCATTGCTGGATTCGCCCAGCCACCGCACCGCAGTAACCTCGTCCTCAGCGACGCCGACTACCTGGATGGGAATCATTTCCTCCAGCGCAGCGATCAAGTTGTCCCGTATGACCTGGCTGTCTTCGACGATATACGTTTTAAGTAATTGCATGGGACCGTGACCTGGCAGGATGGGTTGGCAGGCGATGCGCACCCTGGATATATCCGCATATTATCGCCAATGCACCGATTTGTGTTGGGACTGTGCACTTCCAACGTGACAATTTGCACTCTGTATTGCGTTGCACAGACGCCGGGTCAGCGATCAACGGGCGCTGCTTGCTTTGCAAACAAAATACCCCTGAAGGTCGGAGCCCTCAGGGGTATTTTTGTCGAGTTTTTGGGTCCTAGGCGTATTCGGCCAAAGACAGCTTCATTTTCTTCATCGCAGCCACTTCGATTTGGCGAATGCGCTCGGCACTTACGCCATATTCGGCGGCTAACTCATGTAGCGTCATACCGCCCGAGTTGTCGTCATTGACCTTCAACCAGCGCTCTTCAACGATGCGGCGGCTGCGGGCATCCAGGCCTTCCAGTGCAGCAGCAATGCCATCGGTGGCCAGCACGTCGCGCTGGTGCGCCTCGATCATGGAGATGGGCTCGTGGTTGGTGTCGGTCAGGTAGGCAATCGGGCCAAAGGCGTCCTCGCCATCGTCTGACGGAGACGGGTCCAGCAACACATCACCACCTGACATGCGGGTTTCCATCTCGATCACCTCTTCGGGTTTGACCTTTAGTTCGCGCGCCATGGCGGCGATCTGCTGCGGGTTCAGCGTGTCGCGGTGTGTGCCAACATCGGCTGCGGCATCGTCGCTCTTGAAGCGCTGCTTCATGGAGCGCAGATTGAAGAACAGCTTGCGCTGGGCCTTGGTCGTGGCGACCTTAACCATGCGCCAATTCTTCAGAATGTATTCGTGGATTTCGGCCTTGATCCAGTGCAGCGCGTAGCTGACCAAACGCACGCCTTGGTCTGGGTCGAAGCGTTTGACGGCCTTCATCAGACCTACATTGCCTTCCTGGATCAGGTCACCGTGCGGCAAGCCGTAACCCAAGTACTGGCGCGAAACTGACACTACCAAACGCAAGTGAGAGAGTACTAACTTACCCGCTGCTTCAAGGTCGTTGCCATTTTTGAATTTGCGCGAGAACTCCTGCTCTTCTTCAAGTGTGAGCATGGGCAGGCGGTTGGCGGCAGAAATATAGGCATCCAAATTGCCCAGCGACGGTACAACCGACCATGGATTGGCCAGTGTTACGGCTGTAGATGCGTGTCCTAATGGGTATGACATACCTGAACTCCTTGTGTCTTGCTGGCAATATTAGCACTCTCTATGAGTGAGTGCTAATAGAGAAGTTCAATGCCCCCGATCAATAAAGGTAGATGGTGCGGGGTGTTGCGTCTACAACTTGGTACGGGTAGTCTCATTTTCAATGGAGTTGTAACGAAATTTGCGTGCGCTGGGAGACGAATGCTTTTGTAACGGACGAAAATGACAAAAAATACTAGCTATGGGAAGCATAGCGGCCGCCCCAATAGACCCGGGGGCTGGATGGTGTTTTTTTCAATGTGAAATTTAATAGCTGCCTAAAGCCGGTTCAAGCGCGACAAACGGCGTCAAACTACTGCCAGAATCAGCCCCCTTCGCGCGCAAAGCGCCGCGCCGCGACCGGTGTGCCAGACATCCCAATAGGCGCACCCCCTGGCACTTTTCTCAGGAGATAACGACATGAAACGCGACCCTATTACCCCCACCCAAAACCAGATCGTGATCCAGCCCATCAGCCGCGACGTGTTGGCCGAAAAATACCTCAAACCCGGTGAAACCGGTATTGAAGACCTGTTCGCCCGCGTGGCCCGCGCGCTGGCATCGGTCGAAAAAGAAGAGGACCGCGCCAAGTACGAAGCCATCTTCCTGGAAAACCTGTACGCCGGCGCCATTGGCGCAGGCCGCATCATGAGTGCCGCGGGCACCGACATCCAGGCCACGCTGATCAACTGCTTTGTGCAGCCGGTGGGCGATTGCATCCAGGGCATGGACGAAGACGGCTACCCAGGTATCTACGAGGCCCTGCGCGAGGCCGCAGAGACCATGCGCCGCGGGGGTGGTGTGGGGTATGACTTCTCGCGCATCCGCCCACGCGGCGCGGCGGTCAAAGGCACAGCGTCCATGGCGTCCGGCCCGTGCAGCTATATCAATGTGTTCGACCAGTCCTGCTCCACGGTGGAGAGCGCCGGCGCACGCCGCGGTGCGCAGATGGGCGTGTTGCGTGTGGACCATCCGGATGTGATGGAGTTCATCACCGCCAAGCGCACAACTGGGCGCTGGAACAACTTCAATGTGTCGGTGGGCATGACCGACACCTTCATGGAAGCCCTGATCGCCGACCAGCCGTGGGAACTGGTGCACACCGCCAAGCCGGGTGCAGGCCTGCTGGACAAGGGCGCCTTCCAGCGCGCGGATGGCAAGTGGGTCTACCAGACGCTGAAAGCGCGCGAACTGTGGGACACCGTGATGCGCTCCACCTACGACTTTGCTGAGCCCGGCATTTTGTTCCTGGATCACATCAACAAAGACAACAACCTGCGCTACTGCGAGACCATCGCCGCGACCAACCCCTGCGTGACGGCTGACACCTGGGTTTTGACAACCGATGGCCCCGCGCAAGTGGCTGATCTGATTGGCAAAGACTTCTCGGCCGTGGTGGATGGCAAGGCCTACAAGGTGGAGAGCGAAGGCTTCTTCAAGACCGGCCACAAGCCCGTGCTGGCGCTGCGCACCCGCGAAGGCCACGCATTGCGCCTGACTGCCGACCACCGTGTGCGCCGCGTGGCACGCAAGACCCGTTACGTGCTCGAAGCCGAATGGGTGCCCGCTGCGCTACTGCGCCAGGGTGACGAGATCGTGCTGCACGATCACCGCGCTTTGGGCGGCTGGGACGGGGTGGGCACACAGGAGCAGGGCTATTTGCTCGGTCTGCTGGTGGGCGACGGCACGCTGAAGAGTGACAAGGCGGTTATCTCCGTCTGGGCGCCGGAGCTAAAGCAAGTTGCCAATGGCACGGTGGCCTATGCCAGCACGGGTGCGGCAGGCATTGTTGCCGCGGCAGAAGCAGCTGCGTCGACCCTGTCGCACCGCGCCGATTTTCGTGGCTTTCAGCGGCCCATAGCAGGCCGAGGTGAGGCGCGCATGGTGTCGGGCGCCGTGTGGCATCTGGCCCATGGCTTTGGCATGCGCCCTGGCCACAAGACCATTACACCGGCCATGGAGGCAGGCTCGTCCGACTTCTCGGTGGGGCTGCTGCGCGGTTTGTTTGATGCAGACGGTTCCGTGCAAGGCACGCAAGACAAGGGCGTCAGCGTGCGCCTGGCCCAGAGCGATCTGGGCCTGCTGCAGTCGGTGCAGCGCATGTTACTGCGCCTGGGTGTTGCAGCGACCGTTTACCCCAATCGCCGCCCGGCCCAAGCGAAGTCTATGCCTGACGGAAAAGGCGGCATGAAGGCCTATGAAACCGATGCGCAGCACGAACTGATCATCAGCGGCAGCAGCCTGCAGGTGTACGCAGACCGCATAGGCTTTGCCGACACCCACAAGGCGGAGCGCCTGGAGCAGTCGTTGGCAAATTACCGCCGCGCCCTGAATGCCGAGCGTTTTACCGCCACCGTGGAATCCGTGACCGATGACGGCAGCGAGGACGTGTATGACGTCACCGTAGCCGATGTGCATGCCTTCGACGCCAATGGCCTGTATGTGCACAACTGCGGCGAACAGCCATTGCCCTCCTACGGCTGTTGCGACCTGGGCCCCATCATCCTGACGCGTTTCATCCGCCACCCATTCGGCTTTGCTGGCGTGCCCGCATTTGACTTCGAAGCCTTTGAGAAATCCGTGGCGATCCAGGTTCGGGCCTTGGACAATGTGCTGGACGTAACCTTCTGGCCGCTGCAGCAGCAGCGCGACGAATCGTCGGCCAAGCGCCGCATCGGTGTGGGCTTTACCGGCATGGGCAATGCACTGGCCATGCTGTGCCTGCGTTACGACAAGGCCGAGGGCCGTGCAATGGCGACCCGCATTGCGACCAGCATGCGCGATGCGGCCTACACCGCGTCCGTGGCGCTGGCGCAAGAGAAGGGCGCCTTCCCCAAGTTCGACGCCGATGGTTATCTGGAGGCCGGCACCTTTGCCAGCCGCCTGCCGGCTGCATTAAAGGATTCCATCCGCAAGCATGGCATACGCAATAGTCACCTGCTGTCGATCGCACCAACGGGCACCGTGAGCCTGGCCTTTGCCGACAACGCATCCAACGGAATCGAGCCGCCGTTCTCGTGGATGTACAAGCGCAAGAAGCGCGAGGGTGATGGCAGCTACACCGAATACTCGGTCGAAGACCACGCCTGGCGCCTGTACCACGAGCTGGGTGGTGATGTGAACCAGTTGCCCGACTACTTTGTGTCCGCGCTGGAGATGTCGGCCACCGACCATATTGCAATGATGGAAGCGGTGCAGCCCTTTGTTGACACCGCCATCTCCAAGACGGTCAACGTGCCGGCCGACTACCCGTACGACGACTTCAAGAACCTGTACCAGCAGGCATGGAATGCACGCCTCAAAGGCCTGGCCACGTACCGGCCCAATGCCATTCTGGGCTCGGTGTTGCATGTGACGCCGACCGAGACTGCTGCTGCTCCGGTGGCGCCCACGCCCCCCGCTCCCGTGGTGGACCCGATGCGCACCGTGATCGAACGCCGCCCCAAAGGTGCGCTGTCAGCCGTCGCAGAAAAGGTGGACTACTGGACGCAGGAAGGCCACAAGACGCTGTACCTGCTGGTGTCCTTTTTACCGGTGCCGCTGCCCAATGGCGGCACGGTGGACCGTGCCATTGAGTTCTTCATGCCCGTGGGGCAGAGCGGTGAATCGCAACAGTGGATCACGTCCAGCATGCGCCTGCTTTCGCTGGCCGCACGCGGTGGTTTCCTGGAGCGCGCACTCAGCGATATGCGCAAGGTCGCCTGGGACCGTGGCCCCGTGCGACTGGGCACACACCAGAAGGAAGACGGCACACAAGTACCGATGTGGCATGACTCCGAAGTGGCGGCCATGGCCTTTGCCATCCAGAACATCCAGGCCCAGCGCAACCGCACCAAGACCAGCAACTACAACCGCCGTTCCACCGATGCGCAGAACGAGTCCGACACGCTGCTGCCGCAACAGGAAAGCGCTCTGGCCACCGCCCCCCTGCCCGTCATGGCGGGTAAAAAATGCAGCGAATGCGGTGCCCACGCGGTGATCCGCAAAGATGGTTGCGACTACTGCACACAGTGTGGCCACGTGGGAAGCTGTGGGTGAACCAGGCGCTGGCCGACACGGTCGGCTCGCTGATGCAGTCGCGCCGGACCATCCTGCCCAAGCGCCTGGTCGCTCCAGGCCCCGATACCGTGCAGTTGCAGCAGATCTTTGCCGCAGCCGCATCGGCGCCCGACCATGGCCAGGTGCGGCCCTGGCGCTTCGTCGTGGTGCCGCAGGAGGCGCGTGCCGCACTGGCTCAGGCCTTTGGTGCAGCGCTGCGGGAGCGTGACCCGCAGGCCGCAGCCGAACAGGTCTTGCAAGCGCAAGAAAAAGCCCACCGCGCGCCGTGCCTGATGCTGGTGGTGGTCAATGCCAACTGTGGTGACCTAGGCATCGATTTGTATGAGCGCATCGTCTCCACCGGCTGCGCCCTGCAAAACATGCTGTTGGTCGCCACTGCCCTGGGCTATGGCTCGGCGCTGACCAGTGGCAAGGCGTTAAGGTCAACGGTCTTGCGCGCATTGTTTGGCCTGGAGGCTGGTGAACACGCCCTGTGCTTCATCAGCATCGGAAATATTGCATCCCGCAAGCAAAGCCCGCGTCAACGCCCCGTGCCGAATGACTATGTTTCTAACCTGACCCCGCACCCATGACCAACAGCCCGATGCGTACCAAAGACCTGCTGCTGATACTGACCGTCATCCTGGTGTGGGGCGTCAACTTCGCGGTGATCAAGGTCGGCGTGGCCGACGTGCCACCGCTGATGCTGGGCGGTTTGCGCTTCCTGCTGGCGGCGTTTCCGGCACTGCTGTTTCTGCGTCCGCCCAAGGTGCCAATCCGCTTGTTCGTTTTGTACGGCATGACGATCTCGGTGGGACAATTCTCGCTGCTGTTCACGGCCATACACGTTGGTATGCCCACTGGGCTGGCGTCGCTGGTGTTGCAGTCGCAGGCCTTCTTCACGATGTTGTTTGCCGCCGTTTGGCTCAAGGAGCAATGGCATGCCAACCAATTGGCGGGTCTGGTGCTGGCTGCCGGTGGCTTGTTGTTGATTGGCAGCGCGCATGGCCTGTCTATGCCGTTGGCAGGTTTTATGCTGACCATTGCTGCGGCAGTCATGTGGGCCTGCGGCAATATCGTGACCCGTACGGTAGGGCGCTATGGCCCCATGAACCAACTCGCGTTTGTGGTCTGGGCCAGCCTGGTGCCGCCGCTGCCGCTGCTGCTGTTGTCTGCATGGCTGGAAGGGCCGCAGGCCATGGCCACGGCCTTGGCGCACTTCAGTTGGACCGCTTTTGGTGCCGTTGCCTATCTGGCCTGGGCGGCCACACTGTTTGGTTATGGTGTGTGGACGGCGCTGCTGTCACGCTACCCGGCCAACCGCATCGCGCCGTTCTCTCTACTGGTGCCGCTGGTCGGTCTGACGACGGGTTGGATAGTGTTTGGCGAGGTGCTCCAGCCCGTGCACTTTGCCGGTGGCGCCCTGTTGATGGCGGGCCTATTGGTGAACCTGTTTGGCGGCCGCCTGTTTGCACGGTTGAAACTGCAAGCCTGACGTTGGAGTGGATAGGCATGTTCCAATAGTCGCATGAACCCCGACGCACACAAACTTTGGCTGGCCCCGCAGTGGGCTTTTGCGGTTTTACTGGCCCTGCTGGGCATGCTGGGCCCGTTCTCCATCGACACCTACCTGCCAGCCTTTGCCGACATCACACGCTCGCTGGATGCGACGCCGGTGCAAATGCAGCAGACCCTGTCCGCCTACCTGTTTGGCTTTGCTTTCATGAGCCTGTTCCACGGCGCCTTCTCGGACAGCTTTGGCCGCAGGCCGGTGGTGCTGTGGGGTCTGGCGGCTTTTACCGTGGCGTCCGCCGGTTGCGCGTTGTCGCAAAGCATTGGGCAACTGATATTTTTCCGCGCCATGCAAGGTCTGTCCACCGGTGCCGGCATCGTGGTGTCGCGCGCGGTGATACGTGACATGTATCCGCCGTCGCAAGCGCAAAAGGTCATGAGCCAAGTCACTATCTTCTTTGGTGTGGCCCCGG
The DNA here is from genome assembly GCF_025356155.1 of Rhodoferax sp. Classification (GTDB taxonomy): domain Bacteria; phylum Pseudomonadota; class Gammaproteobacteria; order Burkholderiales; family Burkholderiaceae_C; genus Allorhodoferax. The sequence goes on from NZ_JANXUQ010000047.1 coordinate 32,140, forward strand.
CGATTGCGCCCATGGTGGGCGGGTGGATGCTGGTGCATGTCAGTTGGCATGGCATCTTCTGGTTTTTGACCGGTGTGGGTGTTGTCTTGTGGTTGGCCATTTACCGTGCACTGCCCGAAACCCTGCACGCCACACAGCGCCAACACTTCCACCCCAAGAACCTGATGGCTGGTTACTGGCAACTGGGCTCGGACCCACGATTCTTTCTGCTGGCATTGGCCAGCGGCATTCCGTTCAACGGCATGTTTCTGTACATCCTTAGCGCGCCAGTTTTTTTGGGTGAGCATTTGCAATTGCAGCCGCAGCAATTCTTCTGGTGTTTTCTGATGACCATTGGCGGCATCATGGGTGGGGCCTTGGTCAGTGGACGCATGGCGGGCAAGATCAAACCGACCCGCCAAATTCGCATTGGTTTCTCCATCATGCTGGTCATTGCCGTGATCAATCTCGTGGCCAACTTGCTGTTCAAGGCACACGTCAGTTGGGCGCTGTTTCCACTGGGTATTTTTTCCTTCGGTTGGGCGCTCATGGTGCCTGTGGTCACGCTGCTGGTGCTGGACCTGCACCCTGAGCGGCGCGGCATGGCATCAAGCTTGCAAATGTTTGTGGGGTCTACTGCCAACGGCATCGTGGCCGGGGTGATCTCACCACTGGTCATGCATTCGACTGTGGCACTGGCCGCATCGTCGCTGCTGATGATGTGCCTGGGCCTGGTTTCTTGGTCGTATATTCGCCACCGCTGGCCCGAAATCGGGCATACCATTGCGCATGGTTAAGCTGTTTAGGCTTGTTGTTGGAATATTTATAACCCTCTGGGGCTTGGTTGGCGCGGCTTGGGCCCAGCAAGAAACCATAGACCGCATTGACGCCCTTTATGTTTTGTCCGAGCACGACAACGCTGCGGCGTTGATGCAGATTCGGGTGATGGGCGCTGAGATTTCGGTTGCGACGCCCTATGCCGTACAGCGCGAATACCTGCGCATGCGTGTCAATCTGGAGCTGGATTCCGCGCAGCTAGTTGCTGCCAAAACATCCATTGCCCAACTGCTGGCATTGGCCAAAGCCCAAGCCAAGCCGGACGATATAGGTCTGGCGGCCGCCATGGATTTTGAAGCCTTGGTCATGACGCGTGCAGCACAAAATGCCGCTGCCATTGTCAAGCTTGGCGAAGCCACACCCGTTGCCGTGCGCTCTGCTGATGCCATGGTTTTGTCGCAGCATTACCGTGTGATGGGGAGCGCTCAACTGGCCTTGGGCAAATTTGAGTCGGCGCTGGACAGCTACCTCAAGAGCCTGCAGTTTGCCGACCAGCAAACGCGCCTTGCCAAGCAATCCCGGTTGCGCGCGCTCAATGGCATGAGCCAGGTGTATTCGTCGATGAAGAACCATGAGAAAGCGCTGGCCGTGATCGATGAGGCAATCGCACTCGCCAAGGAGTTGGATTCCCGCAAAATGCTGGCCATGTTGTACCTGAACCAGGGCGGCGAATTTGCCGAGTTGGGGCGCAACAAAGACTACGCTGAGGCCAATGATCGCGCCCTCAAGGTGAGCCGCGAGAGCGGCTTGGTCCGCGTGGAGGCCACCATCCTGAACAATATGGGGGACGGTTACCTGCGCGTTCGCAACTACCCCAAGGCCGAGCTTTTGGCCCGTCAGGCACTGGTCAAATATCGCGAGCTGGATGACCGCAGCGGCCTGGTTTCCGCACAGTGCAATATTGGGTTTGCGCTGATGGGCCAGGGCAAGGTTGTGCAAGGCGTGGCCGAAGTTCGCACGGCACTCAAGAACGCGCACGATGCAGGTGCCATGGCCGATGAGGAAGACATCCTGGGCGAGTTGGGGCGAATGTACGAGCAATTGGGCATGTACAGCGATGCGGTGTCCACGATACGTGAGCAGCAAAAGCTCAGCGAGCAACTTTTTAGATCGGACCGCGAAAAGTCGGTTGCGGCGCTGCAAGAGCAGTTTGATGCCGTGCAACGGCAAAAGCAGATCGAATTGCTGGCCCGTGAAAACAGCCTCAAAGACGCAACCATTAGCAACCAGCGTCTGCAGCAAATCATCACGGTGTTGGGCGCTATCGTTACCGTTATGGGCGGTGTGTTTGTGTATTTGCTGTACCGGCGTGTGCGCAAGACCAACCAGAAGCTGCGCGAGGCCAACAAGCAGCTTGAGTTCCACGCGGTGCGCGACCCGCTGACCGGCTTGTTCAACCGCCGTTCGTTCTTTGATCTGATGAATAAACGTGCCCTCAACGGCAACGGTGGCCGCCGCGAAGACGACAACCCGGACGGCCTGATGATCCTGGACATCGACCACTTCAAGCATATCAACGACACGTTGGGCCACGCCGGTGGTGACGCGGTGCTGATCGAGATCGCCAAACGCCTGCGCAGCACCGTGCGCGACACCGACATGGTGATGCGCTGGGGCGGTGAGGAATTCCTGGTTTTCTCGCCCAAAGCCAACGCCGCCCACCTGAAAAGCTTGGCGCAACGCGTGCTCAATGTCATCGGCAAAGAGCCCATCGCTGTGGGCGACAAGCTGATGACCATCACGGTCACTGGCGGTTTTTTGTCGCTGCCGTTCTCCGGCCTGTCCGAGCTTGACTGCAACTGGGAAAAAGCCATGCAGATCGCCGACATGGCGCTCTACTTGGGCAAGGTCAACGGTCGCAACCGCGCCTATGGCCTGAACCGTTTGTTGGCGCCGTTCGAGCAGGTTATGCCGGTGCTGGAGCGTGATATCTCGGCCGCACTCAAGGCCGAGATGGTGGAGCTGGTCGAGGTCATGGGGCCGGAGCCCGCTGCCGCCGCCAGCTAAAAACAGGCCGCCAGGCCTTGACTACAAACGCCTGCATCGGCGTATACTGTACAAAAATACAGTTTAAAAGAATGCTCTACCCATGTCTGCCGCTGCCCATCTGCCCTCCTGGAAAGGCGTCCACTCGGACGTCTGGCAGGCCGATGCGCTGGCCAGTGCACCAGGACGGGTGCTGGGCACGGGTGACGCCGCGCTGGACGCCCAGTTGCCCGGCGGTGGCTGGCCCCTGGGGGCTTTGAGCGAAATCCTGCAACCGCCCGGCGTACACAACGAATGGCGCCTGCTGCTGCCCGCCCTGGCCCGCTGCGGCACCGGTGCCGTGGTGCTGGTGGGTGCGCCACACATGCCGTTTGGGCCATCTCTGGGGGCGCAGGGGCTGTTACCCCAGCGCCTGCTGTGGGTGGCGTCCCAAGAAGGCGGCAAAGGAAGCGCACAGCGACTGTGGGCCACCGAGCAGGCCCTACGCTGTGCCGATGTAGACGCCGTGCTGGCCTGGCTGGTGCAGGTGCGGCCCGAGCAACTGCGTCGCCTGCAGATGGCCGCAGTCGAATACGACAAGCTGCTGTTTGTGCTGCGTCCCGAGCAGGCCCAAAACGAATCCTCACCCGCCGTGCTGCGGTTGTGGGTGGCGCCATCCGAGGACGCATCTGACACGCTGGAGGTGCGCACACTCAAACGGCGCGGCCCGCCCATGGACCAGCCCTTGCACCTTCGCGCGCGCGCGGCGCGG